>NZ_LWFE01001048.1:0-13059 GCF_001635675.1 Oleiphilus sp. HI0061
GCTTGAAATGACGTGAACTCGGTGCTTCGTCATCAAAAACTACCGCACGCTTCTCTTCTGAAGACAGACCGTTGGCACTATATCTTTGCGATCGTAAATCATGATAAACATTCACGCTCGCCGCTGTACCGGGAAGCTCATAATAGTTTTTCATTAGCGCCATACTCACACGCCATAGCTCATCATACTTATCATACTGATCAACCAATGAGATACCCCAGCTATCTTCATCAACATAGTACACTCGTTCTTTATAGACATGACGAACCCCCTTCTTTAGTTTCGCTTTCACCACGTGTACTCGATGCAACTCCCAGCGAATATACTCAGGGTTGAGGTGCCCCGCTAAAACCAGGTCTGCATACTCCACCCCTTCAGCGTCAACCTTATAATTATTATATGGGATAAAATATTCTTTCAAACCAACATACTCCCAGTTATAACGATCGGGAGCACCGTTATACATATCCGTATCGTCAGCAGTTCGTGTGTTATCTGATGATGCAATCGGTGAATCGTAAGCTAAGTTCGGTGCCCGCCTAACTCTGCGCTGACCAGAACTATAATCCCACACCTGACGCTCCTCTTTTATCTGATCAAGAGTTTCGTGCACTAACAAAGCGCCACCCGCTAAACGCGCGGGCGCTTTATTAAACGCAAGAAAGTAGAAAAGAATATTGTTTAGCTTCTTAAAACTCCCATTAGGTTTATGGAAATTGAATAATATTTCGTATTGCTTCGTAATCGGTGTGAATGCACCATTTCGCTGAACCGCCACTTCCGTTGCACTTTTGGTGAGAAAAACACCTCTCCAGCGCGTCAAATGGTTCCACATAACCTGTAAAGCCTTGTCATCACTGCTGCCATGCAAAATTGGAAATGGCACGCCACCAAAAGCATTTTCGAAGCCCTGGCCATTATCGAGAAGCTCTGAGGTAAGGGCATTCTTACGCGTATTCTTGCTGACCCACTCTGGCAAGGAGTGTGAGCGATGAGTAGGATAAACGTTTATTTTAAAAGTCTCTGGGTAAGTCTCAAACATTTTATACTGACCTGGAGTCAGCTTTTTCTTGTAGTCTTTGTAATTGCTCTGGTCGATCGAGAACTTAATTTCATCGTCGGCGAAGGGGTCGACATGAGGAAAACCGTTGCCCTTAAACCCATCTGGCACCTCGGTAATACCACCATCCCAAGCAGGAATTGTTTTGTATTGATTACTTTCTTTAACTGAGCCAAAAGGAGTCAAAGATACGCCTAATTCAGCTGCGGCCTCCGAAGAAACTTTTGCTTGCGCATTAAAGGACAGCATGGCTATAACAGTTAAACCTAAGAAAGATAAGGATTTTCCATTCATATTCTACACCTTACCTGCTTAATTTGAGGCTTTATAAATTACTTGAACAACGGCAATAGCGAAGCTTGATAAACTCAAAGCATACTAATGGAGCAAGCCGGAACTAATTAGTATAGGAAGGAAAACCTTATTTTCCCAACCCACTGTTTTAAACCTGAGTGAATATTTATATCAACACTAGTCTCTTTGACATTTATGCATCGCCTCTATCATCAAGTGACTAAATCTCTTCATCTACTTCAACATTCGTACTTGTTGAACTAAGATTATCTAATACCTTCACTTTCTACAAATCTTCATTATGAAAACAGCGGAGAATTTCCTATGTACCAAAATTTTGTATCTTCTTTTTTACTTGTTTGCGTTCTAGTATTCGGCTCGGGTTCAGTGCTTGCAGATAAACACGGTCGCTCACAGTGGGTAGACATCAGCAGTGACAAAAAACCATTTAACAAGAATTGTGACTACAAAGTTTGGGTTCTTGAAGACAAGGAGTGGGCTGAGACCTGGTACCTAGAAGCATTTGATAGTGAGAATGCTTTTTACACTATCAATCGCCAAAGCAGTATTTGGAGCGATAAAGATGACTTTTATGCACTTAACTACAAAGATAAAACAAAGTTTTTAACTGGCGAAAACTTTATTGAGGTGGTGCCATTCGCATTATGCTTGATGAAGTAAACTAATTATTCTTGGCTATCAAGGCTCGTTCTCAAAAGACTGCAAGCTTCTGAGAACGACCTAGCGTCTAGGGTTATGATAAGACTGTAGATAGATGGACGCTTCCTGAGAAGTCGTTTGTAGACCATTCTTTAAATGCTTTTGCTCCGAGCTTTACTGTATTCTTAGAAGGCGAGTTTGAGCAAGTCACCAAAGCTTGCGAGTAAACTTTACTCACCTCCTTTGCAGAAAAGCCCAGACTCTCTCGAAGCAGCTCCACAATAAGCATATGCCGCTGCTTTGACGACAAGCCATTCATCTTAACGACAAACTCTACTGCCCCAATAAAAAACAAACCAACTTCACTTCGGTTTTCTTGATCCTCAAATACTCGTTTCTCTCCAGCCCCTTGATGAACACTATTAATATGAAACTGAGCAAAATCAATTAATTGGGATGAGAACCCTACAGCGTTACCCTCTTCAGTTTCATGCCTGCTTAGCTGACTTGCACGGTACAGCGACGATACTCTATGTAAGAGCAATAGCATTAAAAAAGCCGCAAGTGCACTGGCCGTTAGTGCCAAATTATCGTACAACAGCCCATAATCTTGCGAGAAAGAGTTCTGTATACCAAGGTTCATCCATATATCATTCGTCATCAAATATTCCTAGTCGTTACAAACAAAGGGGCCTTAAATAAATTCCCGAGGATTGTAACAAGTAAAGGAATGACAAATTATCCCAAAGTGGTAACAACAGGTAACACTGAGGTAAAACCTTGTGAAATAGCCCATAAGACCTAAGGAAGCGGATTGATCATCGGCAAAATCCCTAGGTGTTTGGGCTTGGAGGGCTTATCCGATGCCTAGGGTTTCATTGACATCATCACGGATAGCACGATAGAGCTTAGCGTCCTTTTCCAGCTTTCTGAGGCTGTGAACGGGGAAGATTTCTCGTAATTTGCTATTGCCTTCCTCATCTTCAATCAGGAATGGCATGAGTTGTTCAACCAGTCGCAACATCACTTCAGGTGATACCGACGCCCCCGGCGAGGCACCTAGTAGCGTCCCGTAGGTTTTATCATCAGAGACAATAATCTCGGTGCCCATCTGCAAGTCACCATCTTTAATGATTTGCACTCGCTGACCTGCCGGACTAACCTGCCAGTTGAATTTACTACTTAAACCTGGCGCAAAGTCTTCTAGTTCCTTCAGCATCTTTTCCTTACAAACAAAGGTCTCGGAAATAAGGTACTTCATTAATGGAAAGTGCTCTCGCGCAACATTCAAAAAGTTAGGGATATCATGAAAGCGCATAGACTTTAAGTACTCAAGGAAACCTCGGCCTTTTTCCAGCACCGGCATAAAGGTCGCAAAAGGACCAAACAGCAAGTAATGCTTTCCGTTAGCAGCACGCAAATCCAGATGCGGAACCGACATGGGTGGTGCGCCGACTTTCGCTTTACCGTAAGTTTTTGCAGAGTAGTGTTTAGCGTCTTCTTCACTAATAGGCGCCATCAAGAAGCGACCACCAACAGGGAAGCCTGCAAATCGAGTTCTATCTGGTAAGTGGCTTAGTTTAAGAAGCGGGAATGCGCCTCCACCTGCGGCAACAAATAGCGTGTCGCCTTTAAAGCGCATTTTCTGATCGCCTTTTTGGGTTTCAACTAGCCATTGCTTAACCGGGTTTTTATGAACACGCGTAACATGCGTTCCGTAGTGAAATTCAACCCCTTCCTGCTTTGCCAAATAAGCAGCCATTTGCTCGGTGATCGACTCAAAATTAACATCTGTTCCCGTCGCAATCATGGTCGCAGCCATCTTTTCAGAAGTCGGTCGATTTTCCATGGTATAGGGGATCCATGATTTAATTTCATCATGATCTTCCGAATACTGCATATGCTCAAAATAGTGGTGCTGAGACATTTCTTCAAAACGCAATTTCAGCTCATTGATACTGTCTTCATGAACCAGGGTGCAGTGTTTTGTCGGAACGATAAAGCTTGTAGGGTCTTCGATAATCCCCTTCTTAACCAAATAAGCCCAAAACTGCTTGGCGATATTGAATTGACCGTGTATTGCGAGTGCCTTTTCGACTTCGATAATATCCTCATCGACCGGCGTATAGTTCAATTCACAATTTGCTTCATGGCCTGTTCCCGCGTTATTGAATACGCTGGAGTTGCTTTTGGCTGGCCCAGAAAGGCGCTCTATGATGGTTATTTTAAGCTTCGGGTTCAGTTCTTTCGCTAGGGTGGCAAAGGTAATTCCCATTATCCCTGCGCCGACAATTACTACATTCATATAATACTCTTGCTTGTAAGCGTGGTTTAAACTTGATACGAGGAGAAGAGTCAGATTTGGCTTGTTTGAGGGTCACCCAAAGTAATGCCAAGATGTTTTTATGATGAGACTACAACACCTGATTTGCCGGTTGAGCTCGATGATAACGAGTTACCGGATTTTACCGGGCGCTATTTTATACAAATATCTGGCCTTTTTCGAGTGATTTGTATCCAAGACATAAAGCACCACTGCTTAACCGAAGCTAAAAAATCATGTTATCTATCAATTAAACTTAAGAGAAAATTCACCTTAGCAACAATTGGCACTGCAGCACCGATAAGATTACTATATAAAAAACAATAAGAGAGTTATCCAAAATGAAAACCTACCAAAGCTTCAAAGAATTCTACCCTTACTACCTATCTGAACACAGCAACGCGACATGCAGGCGCTTGCACTTCCTCGGTACTGCACTCGTTATTTTACTGCTCGTTACACTTATTAGTACGCAAAATTGGTCACTGCTAATCGCTCTGCCACTAGTCGGTTATGGTTTCGCCTGGGTCGGACATTTCTTTTTTGAAAAGAACCGTCCGGCTACTTTTACATACCCGCTATGGAGTTTAATGGGTGACTTTGTGATGTTTAAGGATATGCTGCTCGGCAAAGTTAGCTGGTCTTAGTTGTGAGGGAACCACTGTCTGGTCACGCAACATTCGCATAGAGCAGCATGTTTAATTCCGAAGAAAAAGTCTTAGAGCTTGCTCCATTTTCGAGTAGTAAGGGTTCCATGTTAAACGGGCAAATAGTTTGTCTTCTTCGCTATAACCCCATGCTGAAAACCATACACTTTCACCCTCTTCGCATCGGCGCGTATTTGAGGGATTAAAGCTGTTTCCGCACATTCGTTTTTCTCCTTTTTTGCCGTAGTAAGGGTTGTCTGGAGCGAATAGTGGGCTCATATGTGAGCCAGAACTGATTCTCAGTTCCGGCAGTTTCATAGACTTAGTGATAATCTTATCGTCTTCAATAATAGACTCTCCATACCAAATGAAGCGATTTGATGCATGGGTGAAGTTTGAGTCAAAGTATCCTTTGATGGCATGAGGGTTAATGACACTGTCTGCCTCGCTCATCACAATCAGGGTTGGGACATTTGTTTGCTTTGATTCAAATAAGTCTCTGACATATTGTGCACTCTCAGAGTAAGCGATCGAAGCATTAATTGGCGAGGAGCGATATCGGGCTAGGTTATCTTCTTCTGCCTTCCAGCCCCAGTCCATAAATGTCGCAAAGATGGGAGCCAAACGCTCTACAAAAGGTGAAAATGTCTCAAAGCCCGGAGAAAACAGAAGCAAACCATCAACACCACCCTGCTCAATGGCATTGATAGTCACGAGGTTTGCACCGGTAGAAAAACCGCCTAGTAAAACCTTGTTGTACTGTTTTTTCAGCTGTAGAGCATAGTGGTCAACAATGTCTTGCCAATCTTCATAGTGAGAGAGCATTAAGTCCGAAGGCTTACTTCCGTGCCCAGGCAAAAGTAAAACGTGAACAGCATACCCTTCGCCGTGGAGCGATTTAGCAATATCAGAAAAAGAATAAGGCGAGTCTCCCAAGCCGTGAACCAGCAATACAGCTTTCTGTGTCGGCTCATTAGGCATCAACATAAACGGTGCGTTCATGTTGATCTCTTTTTGCTTGTTCTGTGAAATAAAACTTCGGTTATGCGATAACCATGCTCTAGACACCTCTATATAGCTTTCAAAGTCTCGCTGAATATAATTGTAATACTCAGCACTCTGATGCAAAGGCATTTTGCTGTCCGGCATACTCGCACAACCTTTAACAATCATCAGTGCTGTAAGCACCAAAGCAACGCGCGCTATTAAACGTAACATGATTCTCTCCTTCTGACTTACAGCAAGCTGCCCGCTTCCATAGCGATCCATCACTGAGCCCACCATGACGTCGCCATACAATAAGTAAACTAATCAGTGCAGTTTACTTATTTAAATTGAAAAGTAAACTATGCAGTGTAAAAATGTACTTTATTGGTATTTAAGCTGTTGAGACTCAATGTGAACGTAATCTGTCAGACCTTAAGCGAAAAAAGCAAAAGCCGCAGTGAATTAAAGAGAGAGGCGATCATTGATGCCGCGAGAAAAGCCTTTAAGGAATATGGCGTAGATGCGACAAGCATGGATAAGCTAGCGGAAATTGCCCAGGTATCAAAGCGAACGGTCTACAATCACTTCGACTCTAAAGAAGCCTTGGTAATGTATTTGCTGAAAGATCTATGGGATCAGGCGATGGTGAAAATTGATGTTCATTATGATGCCGTCAGCCCCTTGGGTGAGCAGCTAACAGCATTACTAAAGCAAGAAGTGAATCTGGTGGGCGACAAAGAATATATCGATTTAGCACGCGTGGCGCTAGGGCACTTCCTGTTCCAGCCGGAGGCCCTACAAAAAGAACTTGAAAAGTTCGATGATGAAGACACCGCGCTGACGCTATGGTTAGAAAGCGCGTCTAAAGATAAGCGCATAAATTTACATGACACAGAGCTAGCTTTCACACAGCTTCACAACCTAATAAAGGGAAGTTGCTTTTGGCCTCAAGTTGTTCAAATTGCGCCTGTTTTATCTGAACCTGAAAAACAAGCACTAGTGCGCGAAACCGTTGATATGTTTTTGGCTCGATATAAATAATGATAAATATTAATTGTAAAAGTCAGCGCTTGAGCTGAGCTATTAGAACACTGCGTTCGACTAAAGCGCACGACTCCTGCGCATTACTTAGTCGTTAAAGTGCCAAATTCGGCCCCTAGTACGTACCTTGTAGGTCGGGTTTCAACCCGACAGATCGGTGCCAATGAGGTAGTTAATAGGTATTGTAAGCACCGCGTCGGGCTGAAGCCCGACCTACGAATAAAGTGCGAATATGCCAAGTTCGGACTCTTCGATATCAATAGGGTGTGCCGTGCGCACCAGCGGAGTTTGATACCTCGTCTTAGTAGGCAGAGGGTTCAACCCCTCGCATGAATCTGCCCCGTGCTAGCCCGCTTGCGAGCCGTGGAAGGCTCTGCCTACAGGTTAGGGAAATTGCTTTGGCCGCCCCCCCATTACTGTTTGTTTGAGTCGCGGGGTTTATCGGTGCGCACGGCGCACCCTATTTGAGTTGTCAGGGTCTTAAATGCGGACTCATTGGCACTAGTGAAGAAAATTCCGATTAGATGTCTCAAAAAGTTACATCAAATTCATTGGCGGCAAAGAGCTTAATCTTGATCTAGGATATCAATTAGATGTTTACTTGGTTCCATGCGTTGATGAAGAACCCTGAAGATTTCAATGCCACCCTGGCACTCTGCATAATAAATGAAATGTGACTCAACTCTTACATGCAAACAGCTTGGTAGTTGGATATCAAACGTATTTCCCTTCTGAGGATTGCAAGCTAATTGCTTAAACATTATTTCTATATCTTTGATATAACGTGCAGCTCGAGCAAAACCAAATTTCTCTAGGCTATAATCAAAAATAGCTTCTAAGTCTTCATCTGCTTTTTGGTGTACAAAAAAGCTTTGGTTTTTATGCATTATGCTTTTTCTTCATCCGTTGAATAAAATCATCAGCATTCCAATTTTCGATAATGGGGCTATTTTCACCATCTTTAATAAGCTGGCGTAATTCTGCTAGCTTTGATTCAGCGTAATGCTCTTGCAGAAGTCTCAAGCCAGCGCGAATGACTTCACTTTGGTTAGAGTAATCACCTGAACTAATCAGACCTTCAATAAAACCGCCTTGATCATCAGTAGGTCTAAATGTAACGGTATCTGCCATAACAAACCTCTTCGTAAGAATATGTCTTACAAATAAATTTACATGACTTTATTCAGGCTGGCAAGGAATTAACCAACACGGCTAAACAATAACTACACTTGAATTCGTTCAGCAAGATCAAGCGCATCATCTACTTCTACCGGTACNACTATTAGCACCGGTGATGAGGTAAGTCTTACCTTTAAGAGACTCGATTCGCTCAGGTGTCCAGCCTTTTGGGCCGAATTGATGTTTAGTAAATTGGCGGTTGGTAGACATTGCTTAAACTCCTTTATGTGGAAATAAGGAAATAAGGGGTCGGTGACAACTGATTCTTATTTGTCACCGACCCCTTAGGCTCTTCTACGGATCGTGGCGCTGACAATGCCGATGAGCTTCAGCGACAAGAAGATAAGATAGTGAATGCTATTCTAGCGATGAATGCTGATATCGTCGGTTTGATGGAAATAGAAAATGACGGTTTTACTGAACAGAGTGCGATTGCTAGCTTAGTCGCGGCAATTAATGCGGCAGGTGGCGATTATGCTTATATTGATCCAGGTGTCGATCAAATTGGTACGGATGCAATTGCTGTTGGTCTTATTTATAGAAGTACCCAAGTAAAACCGATAAAACAAACGGTCATTCTGGATAGCTCGGTAGATTCGAGGTTTAATGATGATAAGAATCGACCAGTCTTAATCCAAACCTTTAAAGAAAAAGGTTCAAAGGAGAAGCTTACCGTTGCAGTCAATCATTTAAAATCAAAAGGAAGTGATTGTGACGAATTGGGTGATCCTGACATGAATGATGGCCAAGGCAACTGTAACTTAACACGTACAAGTGCCGCGACAGCATTAGTCGATTACTTGAATTCTGATCCAAGCAATAGTCGCGATAGTGATTTTCTGATCATTGGTGATTTAAATGCATATGCTAAAGAAGACCCCGTTTCTGTCATCAAAGAGGCTGGTTATGTTGATTTGTTTGAACACTTTGTAGGTGATAAAGCCTATTCTTACGTGTTTTATGGGCAGGCAGGTTCACTTGACCATGCTTTAGCGAGTGACAGCTTAAGCTCACAGGTAAGCGGAGTCACTGAGTGGCATATCAATACCGATGAGCCTCGTGTTCTTGATTACAACACTGAATATAAGAGTAATACTCAAGTAGCGGATCTGTATAGCGCTAGCCCGTACAGAGCTTCAGATCATGACCCTGTGATTGTTGAGCTAGCTTTGAAATCACCGTTAAAGGGTGATTTTGATGAGGATGGTGTTTTGGGCTTTGCCGACTTTTTAATCTTGATTGATCATTGGGGGTGTAGAGATCAAAGCTGCGCTCAATATGACTTAAATAAAGATGGAAAAGTCAACTTCCGAGACATTCGTAAGTGGCTTAAGTGGTACAGGAAGTCACGATAGTTTTCCTATTACCATTCAATTAAAAAAGGCAGCTCGAAAGCTGCCTTTTTTGAACTGTACACACTCTTAGCACAGCACATACTCGCGTTTACCAATACTCAGCTTTGGCCAAAGCCTTAACACTTCTGGAACGGCCATCTATTGCTTCGATCGAACAAGCTGTCAGTGACTGTGCCAGCCACCCTTCTGGCTGACTCAATTCAAACGGAGCCTTGACCACGTTCTCACTAATCGGCTCAAAGCCTACTTTAGAATAATAATTCGGGTCACCATAAGTAAAAACCAGTTCTACACCAAGAGATTGTAGAGACTCAATACCATAGTTAATTAAGGATTGACCTACCCCCTGCCCTTGACAGGTCGTAGCAACGGCAACTGGAGAAAGAATAAAAGCAAGCTTGTCATTTGGGAGAAAAAAGCGACTCAAGAAAATCGCGCCGACAAGTTTTTCATCTTTTGAGGCAACAAAACCAAGCAAGTCTTCTTCTCTAGTGCTGGCAATCAAATCGGCAACTAAATCGCCAATTAACAAACCCTCGTCCAGTCCCTCGGCCATAGAAAAGACATCACGGAACAGCACAATCACTTCTTGTGACTGAGCAGGCGTAAATTCAGATAAATTCATCAGACCCACCCTTCTAAAGATATAACGCGAGAATATCGAAGCTCTCCTATAGAGAGAGCCTATCAACGCTAAGCTTTTTTAACGTATTTCGGTGTCACTTTAAGCGCACCGATTCCAGGGATCTTACAATCAATATTGTGGTCATCAGAGCTTTCGATCAGGCGAATATTTTTGATCTTGGTGCCAACTTTTACGACTGAAGAAGAGCCTTTGATCTTAAGGTCTTTAATAACGGTAACACTATCGCCATCAGCTAACACTGCGCCATTTGAATCTTTTACAATCAAACGATCTTCATCTTCTTCAGCATTAATGGGCCATTCATGGGCGCACTCAGGACAAACAAAACTAGGGCCGTCTTCATAAGGGTATTCAGAATCGCACTTCGGGCAATTAGGCATAGATATTCTCTTTTAGGTTTCAACATGAATCTAACAATGAATCAGCCTGCCCTGGGAGCAAGCTTTAAAGTGTTATTATCTACCAATTAGCATTTAGAATCTTCTAAATAAGTAAGATCCTTTTATGTCGACACTTAGTTACACTTGCCTAAGCGCTAGACAGCGTTAAAATACTTAACCTTCCTAAGCTCATCCCAGGTATCTCTATGCAATCCGATTTTTGGTTCAATTGTTGGAAAAACAACACCATCGGCTTTCATGAAAGTGAAGCAAACCCTAACTTGGTAAAACACCTCGACTTGCTCAAGCTCGCCCCCGGTAAACGAATACTTTTACCTTTATGTGGGAAAACTCTCGATATTCCTTGGCTAGCCTCTAAGGGATTTCAGGTTGTTGGCATCGAGTTAAGCGAGTTGGCCATACAACAACTTTTCGATGAAATGGGCGTTCGGCCAGAAGTGAGCACCCAGGGGCAAATTAAACGCTATCATGCTGAGAATGTNGACATACTAGTCGGTGATTTCTTCAGTGTCGATAAAGAAACGCTTGGCCAGGTTGACGCTGTGTTTGACCGTGGCAGTTTAGTTGCTTTGCCTGTAGAGATGCGCAAGCAATATGCCTCACACCTCAACACTCTGGTTGCTCGAACGCCTCAGCTAGTGGTTTGCTATCAGTATGATCAGAGCCTAATGAGTGGTCCGCCTTTTTCAGTTAGCGAAGAAGAATTGCGACAACACTACGCACAGCATTACAACTTACGGCCCCTTGATAGCACGAAGGTTTCAGACAAGTTTTCAGCAGCCTTTCCTATCACTGAATATGTCTGGCTACTTGAGCGCAAGAATTAAACCAGCGGCCCTTTTATTCTTGTTAGCAAGCCTACTCACTAGAAAGAGAAGACCATGAAAGAAGACCAAGCTCGCTGGAATAAGCGCTTTAGCGAGCGCCCGATGGTTCAAGCGAAAGCACCCGCTTTTATCGAGGAGGCTTTAGACCAGCTCCTACCCGGCAGTGTGCTTGATATTGCCAGTGGCGACGGTGCAGCAGCCTTATTCCTAGCCGCGAAAGGCTTTACTGTATCGGCTGCCGACATATCAGAAGTCGCCCTGGATCGACTGAACACCTTCGCACAAGAGAAAAACCTAGAAGTAAGCACTTATACCTTAGACCTCGATCACCCAGAACAACTAAACGAGCTAGAGACGTTTGATAACATCGTGATGACGCACTTTAAACCAGCGCCTCATTATTGGCCCCTGTTCATCGCACTGTTACGCCCCGGTGGAAAGTTACTTTTGAGCACCTTTAACCTCACCCATCATGAGAAAAACGGCTTTTCCCGTCGCTTCTGCCTAGAGCCAGGTGAACTCAGAAATATAAACGAGCACCTGGAACTCGAGCATTTCGCCTCCATTCAACGAGGTGAAAGTTATATGGATGATTATCTGTTTCGCAAAGTGTAAGCCTTCCTACGCTCACTCAAAAGCGGAGTTCATAAGAACAAAGGGGAAGTACACGTCGTTTTTTAAGTGCAAAGAGATCTAAGCTTCTGAACCCTGACTGGCCTATAATAAAACTGTCTAAGAAATAGACAGCGCAGTAACTCCTAAAAAACAATAATGATCAATAGAGGTTTACCGTATGTTATTAAGTCATGTCCCTGGAATGTTCACACACCCCGATGAAGAGTGGGAATCAATAAGAAAAGAACATTCAAGCCCGCTTAAGATGGCCGCCTATATCTGCCTTCTCGCCTTGATTGCCCCAGTATGCGCCTACATTTCAACCACTCAATATGGTTGGCAAGTGGGTGAAGGCCAGTTAGTTTACCTTTCTCAATCGAGTGCAATGACGCTCAGTATTTTGACTTATGTCGCCATGGTCGCGGGCATTTACTTTATTGGCTTTATGATTGACTGGATGTCTCGCAACTATGGCAGTGGCCATGATGAGTTTGCCGCGAACGGAATAGCACTCGTCGCTTACTCCTGCACGCCTCTGTTCCTAGCTGGTTTAGCACCACTGTATCCAGAGCCTTGGGTGAATGCTGCTATTTTCCTCGCAGCAGCGGGTTATGCAGCTTACCTGATGTATGACGGTTTACCTCATGTACTGAAGATATCCCAGGATCAAGCCTTCTTCTTTGTCGGTGCGATATTAACAGTTTCTCTGGTTTATCTGGTGACAACATTAATCGGCACCGTCATTATTTGGAGCATGGGCGCTGGCCCAGAGTTTGTCACGCGTTAAAGGGCAAACACTAAAAAGGAAATACCAAAACGCAGAAGGGGACTTATATTAAGCCCCCTTCTCATTTCATATGCCACTTACCACTGCAAACGAATATCTTTCATACGCTGTTTATCTGCTGGTAGCGTCGGCGCAGTATCCGGATCCACTTCCTTATAAACATTTGTCACCGGCGTAATGTTCGCGTCTCGACCATGGATAAAGTCCTGGTCAGCAACAATGGTCATGTAGGCTTTG
>NZ_LWFE01001049.1:0-7881 GCF_001635675.1 Oleiphilus sp. HI0061
CAAAGGTACACGCCAACTAGTCGCCCACCCTAGAGAAGAACAGGTCTGCCCACATCATCTCGAAGAAGCCTGCACCTTAATCATCGGCCCCGAAGGTGGCTTTACTGAGTATGAAGTAAACAAGCTCAAAGAAGCCGGTTTTGAAGGAGTTCATTTAGGCGAAAGAATTCTACGCGTAGAGACTGCCGTACCCGTATTGATCTCGCGTCTATTTGGGTCAACATTCTAGGGTAATTTTGTCCGCTAGTCGGACGTTCAAGTAGACTTAATTGATAAGGATGAAACAGCCAGATTGATTATCGAGTGAATGATTGAAAGTGAGCATTAGCGTTCTTTATCGGGAGCCAAGTAAACCGCTAACTTTGAGTTAAAAGCGAGCATTATTGAACTGTAGACATAACCCATCAAAAGAGCAGGAAGCGCTCACTTTTGAAAGCCCTAAGATCACTCACTACTGTTCAAAAATGTACTTTTCTTTTAATTGTTTTTAGTCATTCTACGGTCATAATTTTAGTAACACTTCAAATACATGTAATTATGTATTTGAAGTGTTTGTCTACAATGACGTCTTGGTAAATTAACTTAAAAGCGTAATCCAGCATCAAGAAATATACTATTATTACTATCAATAGTTAAGTATTTGGCGTTAATGGAGAGTTCGTTGGTTAGGAAGATTCTGCTCTGTATACCATAACCAGTTTCACCAGCCTTAATAATGTTTGCCCCAATGCTAAACTTTTTATTTAGGTAATAATCAGCAGAAAGGTCATAAGTATTATCATCGTCACCTTTTTCAAATGAAGCCTCAATGTTAACTGCAGTATCATCAGTTAACTTATTAACATACTTTGCATCTAAGTTAAGGTCATAGCCAGGCTCATGCAAATATGAAGTTGTTAGCAACAAATTTTCAATCGGAGAGAAACCCGCTGTAAGCCCCCAGTCTGTATCCGTTATTTTAGTTGAACCAAGCTCAGCTGAAGATCGAAGAATCACTGCACCAACGAAAAACTGAGTATCAGGAATATAATAATCAACTACTAAAGACGTAACGTTTGCATCAATTGGTCCCAGCTCCCCTATTCCATGAACTAACTGAACATTGCTTGCCTCTTCTAAGAAAGCGGATTCTGCTAATGGGTGGTTCTCCGTATTTACAGAGTCAAAATATAAGGTACCCATCATAGCTTTAAGGCTTGAGTCATTGTCTAAATCAGCATAACCAATACCAACTTCTGCTTTAAATGACTCTGAAAATGCTACTGTTGAAGCAAGAGAGAGGGCGATGGCTGAACTGATAAGTTTGATATTCATTTATTATATCCATATTGATTAATTCCATTCATCATCTGATGAAAATGCAGATTACTATTGTATCTAATTTTAATATTTAGTGCAAAAAATGGTACGCTTTTACTAACGAACTCTCGGCTTTCTGTGGCCTGAAGAATGCCCGCTTTAGCTCTCAACCTAAAGCAAACGTTTAAACCCGAAGCCTTAGTTCCACCAGTAAGCAAAAACCTGATAATTTGGCCATTTTAGCAATGGCCTCTAATGGCAAGTTTTGGCACTTCTAAGACCCCTGCGTAGCCATCAACGGCTTACTTAGGCGTACTAAGCTAAGCGATGGACAAGCCCATCGCATGCTTAACCAACTGTTTCTTGATAAAGCCCTGCTTATTTACAAAGTCCAGCCCTGTATTACGCACCCACCGAAGAAGTGGATCGGGTTGAGCAAATAAACGCTTAAAACCTTCCATCGCGCCCATCATCAATAGGTTATCTGCCTGCCGCTGTCGTTGATAACGTTTGAGCAAGGTGAGATTTCCCGGGCCCAGCTCTTGTTGGTCAGCCAGTATCAGCACCTGACTCAATGCAAAAACATCTTTAAAGCCCAAGTTCACACCCTGACCAGCCAAAGGGTGGATGGTATGCGCTGCGTCACCGATCAAAGCAAGCCCCTCAGCGACATACTCTTTTGCATGTCGTTGGCGCAGAGGAATACTATAACGCTCTGACACATCTTCAATAGCACCAAGCATTGATTCACTGGCTTTTGCTAAAGCCTGGCAAAACGCTTCCTTATCCAAAGCCATTAAAGACTTTGCTTGCTCAGGTGTTTGCGACCAAACAATGGAGCAATAGGCGTCGCTCATCGATGGGTCCTGCAAAGGCAAGAGTGCCAAGGGCCCTGTTTCAGAGAAGCTCTGCCAAGCCGTCTTGTTATGTGGTTTCTCGGTTTTGATGGTGGCAACGATTGCGTGGTGTTGATAATCCCATTCACGGGTCGCCATCGACAACCAGGTCCTGATTCTGGAATTCGCGCCATCAGCTGCAACTAATAACTTCGCATGTATCTGACGACCATCATCCAGCAGCAAAGAATAAGGAGCTCCATCTACCTCATTTTGCTTCAGGCTGCTAATACGCCCACCAAAGAAACGTTCAACATTCTCTTGTTGCTTTAAGACCTGATGCAAAGCCGAGACAATATTCTGATTCTCTACGATATAACCCAAAGCATCTTCATATAACTCAGCCGCACTGAAATCTATTTGGGCTGTACCTAGCTGATCCCAAACATGCATGTTTCGATAAGGAAGGATTCGCTCTTCGTGAATATGCTGCCAGGCCCCAACACTCTTAAGTAAATCGCGTGAGGCAAAGGTTAGTGCACTGACTCTTGGCTCAAAGCCATTTACATCCTTAGGCTTAGACGGAGAGTGCTGCAGAGATTCTGCCGACTGCGCGTCAATTAAAGCAATTGAAAAGCCGGTATCACGTAGCGCGGCGGCGAGAGAAGCGCCCACCATCCCCGCACCAACAATCGCAATATCAAATTCTTGAGTACAAGCATCACTCATAAGATTAATTCTCTCTAAACCTAAGTATTAAAATGTGCTTTTCGGTCTGCCAGACCCATTGCTCGCTCTGCAAATATCGTTTTCAAGGGAGCGATGTTGTCGAGACCAACCAGGCCAATATCTCGCGCTAGGTTTAATATATGGGAAGGGTTCGCAAATACTTTGACCAGCTGATCACTTAAAGCAATCGTTTTATTCTGATCATCCATTCTCGACTGACAAAACTTATTCAATGGCGCCAGGGAACGATAATCCAAACCCTGCTTTACTGACTCATCAATATAAGCCAAGAAGGCCGCCACACCACGAATGGCCAAATTAAACCCTTGCCCTGCGACAGGATGTAAACTATGCGCGGCATTACCTAAGAGCAACACACCGGCCCGACATTGCTCTTCAGCTCTGACTAATTTCAACGGATAACTTACCCGTTCACCACAGCGTTCAATCGGACCTAGCCGCTCACTGAAACTCTCTTCCAAAGCTTTACAAAATTCAGCATCGCTCATATCCAAATGTGCCTGTATCTCTTTTTCGTCATGTGTCCAGACCAGTGCACAATCAGACTCCCTCAAGGGCAACATTGCCAATGGGCCTTTCTTAGTGAAGCGCTCAAACGCAACACCTTCATTTGGCAATGCAGTACTGACGTTAGCCACCAAGGCATGCTGAGAATATTTTTCCACTTGATAAGCAATGCCTAATAGCTTCGCAGTGCTCGACTCCGTACCATCTGCAATCACCATCAAGCGAGTGTTTAGCACTTTCTGCTGTTCAGGCTGCTCAATTGAGCTTAAGTGCACTTGATGGAAGTCTTTGCCTTGAGATATATGAGAAACCTTCACACCACTATAAAAAGGTAGTGATCTCTCATACACCTTGCTTAACAAACTCTGGCCCAAGCACTGATTCGGCACCACATAACCTAAGGCTTCCTGTCCATACTCTGCTGCATGCATCCGGGTGGTTCCAAAGCAGCCTTTTTCTGATACATGAACCTGTTCGATGGCACATACCGAAGGCTCAATATCTGTCCAGACATCAAGCTGCTCTAAGATTTCTCGCGTGCCCCAAGACAAGGCTGTCGACCTCGCATCGTAGCTAGGAGTGTACTCAGGTATATCTTTAGAGAAGGCAAAGGCATCAATCATGACGACATCAAGGCCTAGCTTAGATAGCCCCAAAGCAGTGCTTGCCCCGACCATTCCAGCCCCGACAATCAATACATCACAAACACTTTTTTCTTCTAACTGGGAAAATTCTTGAGCCATGTGTACTCCCTAAGACGAGGCCTGCGCCATAATGGCTTCAATATCATGAATCGTTTTCGGGACATCTTTAGATAGCACCTGATGAGACTTCTTGGTAACAGCAACATCATCTTCTATACGAATGCCAATGCCGCGCCACTTTTTCGCCACTTCTTTATTGCCGGGAGCGATATAAATACCCGGTTCAACCGTAATCACCATACCGGGCTCAAGCTCTCTCCATTCACCGTCGATTTTA
The DNA here is from genome assembly GCF_001635675.1 of Oleiphilus sp. HI0061. Classification (NCBI taxonomy): domain Bacteria; kingdom Pseudomonadati; phylum Pseudomonadota; class Gammaproteobacteria; order Oceanospirillales; family Oleiphilaceae; genus Oleiphilus; species Oleiphilus sp. HI0061. The sequence goes on from NZ_LWFE01001049.1 coordinate 4,374, forward strand.
TACTCACCAACATCATGAACATCCAAGCCCAACCAATGGCCTGTTCGATGCATATAAAAAGGCTTATAACGCTCCTCTTCGATAATTTCATCCAGCTCGCCACTGAGCAAGCCCAGATCGAGCAAACCCTGGCAAATTACCTTGACCGCGGCTTCATGAGGATGATTCCAGTGACTCCCGGGCTTCACTGCTTTTATTGCGGCTAATTGAGCATCCAAGACGATTTGATAAATTGCCCTTTGCTCGTCAGAAAATTTTCCGTTTACCGGAAAGGTCCGAGTGATATCTGAGGCATAACAATCCAATTCACAACCAGCATCAATCAAGACAAGGTCGCCGTCATTCAAGGGGCCGTTATTATCGATGTAGTGCAATATACAGGCATTGTCGCCTGAACCAACAATAGCTGGGTATGCTTGAGAGCGAGCACCATTATCCATAAACACCTTGCTCATCGCTGACTCAAGGTGATATTCATGTAAACCTGGGCGGCAAACCTTCATTGCCTCAATATGTGCTTGGGCAGATATTTCAGCAGCCTGTTTCATCGTCTTGATTTCGGTGGTACTTTTTATCAAACGCAGCTCATGTAGTGCGTGCTCCAAGGCAACAAACTCACCAGGTGGGTGAGCACCATTTCTAACTTTACTGCGAATAACGTTGATCCATTCCATGACGCGACTGTCAAAGACAGCATCAAGGCCCATCGAGTAATAAACTTTATCCGTTCCCTCAATCATGCCTGGGAGGATTTCATCTATATCAGAAATGGGAAACGCATCATCGACACCAAACATATCAATTGCACGGTCTGGCCCGGCAATAAATCCATCCCACATTTCTTTTGTCGGGTCTCGCTCTCGGCAAAACAAGATGCTCTCACCGTGCTCTCGGCCCGGAATAATCACCAACACTGCTTCCGGCTCAGAAAACCCGGTCAGATAGAAGAAGTCGCTATCCTGACGAAAGGGGTAATCAACATCCCGGTTCCGGCTTTTAACCGTTGACGAGGGCAGTATCGCAATTGAGTTTTCACCCATGTGTTCAGCCAGATAAGCTCGTCGGCGTGAGAATTCTTTTTTATTCATCTCTTATTGTCCTGAGTAGCAGAATCTTGGTCAGCAATTGTTATTAATGTAATGTCGGTGTATCTGGGTCAATATCGGAAATAGCAGCTTTTTCTTCAGTCGAATCTTCTACTTCGGGCTGATTAAACTCAGCATATAAGTTAAGCACCCCCACCCTTACATACTCCACCACTTCAAAGAACTCTCTTTCACCCTCTTCAGTAGGCTCAACGCGAGGGTCCAGCTGGCAAATTTCAACCAGGTCTTTAAGAATTTCTTCCAGATCCTTCGATGCAGAATTAAGTCGTTCACTTGCAGAAATAGCGATACCTTCCAAAAAACCCCTTACCCATAACACCATTGCCTCAAGTCGTTCGGATAAAACATAGTCATCGTCTGGCAATAATAAGGTAAAACTACTCGAATCCTTATCGATACCCTCTGATACTTGGCTATAAAAAGCTAACAAGTCCTCAACTACATTAGCTTGAGCTGCAACATTTAACTCATCGACGCCCATATGTTCTAAAACCTGAGCTAAAAAGTCATTCGCCGTACGCTTAATGCCGCCGGTAATTTCCCCAAGTAATAAGCCATGTAACTCACTCGGGTGATTGATCGCACCTTGTCGGTTATAGACATTCGCCAACCAGTCAAAATCACTCTCCTGAGCCTCTTCATTTTCAAGCTCATCTATATCCTGCTCGGAAAACTTGTCTTTTTCTGTCATTTATATCGACCTTTTATCAAAAATTGAGCGAATTATACGAGACCTGCGACTGGATTGCGAAAGCGAGTTGACCCTCACGCTAGGCCAAATTATAGTTACCCCTCAATATACCGAATAGTATTGGTTTATTCTTCAATATTTGACTATCAAGGTAACTAAATGGAAGCGTCACAACTTAAAACGCTTTCTGGCAAAGTAGAGCAACTTCTAAACTACTGCCAGACGCTTGAAGCAGACAATTTAGCGCTAAAAAGCAGCCAAGACGATTGGCTGTCCGAGCGGACTAAACTTCTACAAAAAAATGATCTTGCCAAAAACAAGATTGAATCAATGATTGGTCGCCTAAAAGCTCTGGAGCAAGGTTAATGTCCGACGCCAACACACTAAAGGTCAAAATCCTTGAAAAGGACTACCTGGTCGCCTGCCCTCCTGATAAAAAGGACGCTCTAGAAAATGCTGCAGGGCACCTTGATGAAAAAATGCGAGAAATACGCTCGTCAGGAAAAGTTCTGGGCATTGAACGAATTGCGGTCATGGCAGCTCTAAATATTGCATACGAATTGCTCGAAAGTGGTCGCGATAAAGAAGGTGACCAGGAGATGTTGCTATCACTTGAAGAAAAGCTTGATCAAGCTTTGATCAAAGCAAAAGCACAGGCCTAATTGAAACCCTGGGCAATTTGTTTTTTTTCGTAAAAAGCCCTGATTTTTATCTAGTTTTTTTATATGATGGTTTGGCGTTCTGGAATGCTGGCTTGCTAGATAAGTCCTCGAGCCGATAATAACACCTTGGTAATCACATCATGTGATGTGTGCAAGTCCCCCGGTTTATCTGGATGGGAAAGCCTAATTTGCATATAGTGATCACCCCCTTGAACTTTCGGGTTCAAGGCCCTATCTGGCAGCGGCATTTTGGGCGCACCAAAATCAACACTCACAACAGAGCGTTGCTTTTGTTTAAACCTATCCAGCTCTATCTTATTGACGATACAGCCCAAAAATGAGTCTTTCTCAAACCTCCCCCGCCACCTTAATTCAAGAAAAAAAGCAGCTTCGTAGAGAGCTCCGCCAACAACGCCGCCAGCTCACCAAGCTTCAACAAAGAACAGCTTCAACGCATTTACTCAAAAATCTGAAACGCTTTGGTTTACTACTGAGGGGCAAACATATTGCTTTGTACTTAGGCAACGACGGTGAAATCTGCCCTCGATCACTGCTCACACTAATACAGAAATGGGGAAAGACAGCATACTTGCCCGTCATCCACCCCTTAAAACCACAACAGATGATTTTTTGCCAAGTCTCTGCATCAAGCCCTTATATCAAGAACCGTTTCGGTATTGAGGAACCTGACTTTAAACGCTGCAAACAATTCAATGCTAAACAACTGTCAACAGTGTTAATGCCACTGGTAGCATTTGATAGCGAAGGAAACAGAATGGGAATGGGAGGCGGCTTCTATGATCGCACTTTTGACTATAAGCGACGGCTTCCTCAGTGCAAGCCTCGCTTGATTGGATTAGCACATGAGCTGCAGAAGATGGACGCGCTTCCGGTCAATGACTGGGATGTCAGCTTAGATGCGATCGTCACCGATCAAGGTATCTATGCAAAAAAATAAGCCTATGCAGAATCAAACGAGCAAAAAAGCCGAGTAATTCTTTATGAATAGAGAGTTTTAGTAGCGGCTGGCTGAACGATCAAATACATGC
>NZ_LWFE01001050.1:0-11334 GCF_001635675.1 Oleiphilus sp. HI0061
TTGTTTAATTGGACGCAACGAAAGTGACGGCTATAAGCGCTACGCTCATATCGGCACAGGTAACTTCCACGAGAAGACCGCAAGGATTTATACCGACTTCTCTTTATTTAGCTGCCACGATGAAATTACCGCCGAAGTAGAAGACGTATTTAACTTCATTCGCTTCAGCTATAAACATTATCACTTCAAACACCTTATCGTCTCGCCAAATGATTTCCGGCCACGTGTTCACAAGTTGATTGATCGTGAGATAAAGCACGCCGAGAAAGGCCTGACTGCCGAAATCATGCTGAAGGTCAATAACCTGGTCGATGACGAAGTCGTTGGGCACCTCTACAAAGCAAGCCAGGCTGGCGTAAAAATTCGCATTATTATTCGTGGCATGTGCACCCTTTTACCCGGCGTTAAAGGTTTGAGCGACAACATCAAAGTTATTAGCATTGTCGATCGTTTTCTGGAGCACCCACGTGTGTCGATATTCTCCAACCAGGGCGAGCACGAGATTTATATCTCATCTGCAGACTGGATGACCCGCAACATCGACCACCGTGTTGAAGTAGGCTGCCCGGTTTACGACAAACAGCTTCAAAAGCAGATTCTGGATATCTTCGAGATTCAATGGTCAGATACCACCAAAGCGCGAATCATCGATGCGAAGCAGACCAATCAATATAAACCACGGGGTAACAAACGTAAGATTCAATCCCAACTGGCGATTCATGATTATATCGCCAAGCTTGAGAAGTGAGGTCATTGGTGCTTGCTTGGGTTTTAGCCTATTACAGGTTAGTAGGAGAGGGCGGAATGGCGGCAAGTTGGACTCTCGGCCCTTCCACACTGTGCCTTCCCGCACCACAACTCCGTCATTCCCGCGCAGGCGGGAATCCATTGTCTTGAATAGAACGCAGCATTTGAAACCGTCGTAGTAATCGAATTAATAAGGTTTGGGTCAAAAACAATGGATCCCCGCATGCGCGAGGATGACAACGGTGGGATATCATAACGTTAGGGGGTAAACATCTAATCGCGAACCGGTACACTTTGGCGTACATCCGACCAAAATCAAAACAAGTACCTATGTCTCGAAATGGCACTTTCCAGTCCAGACCTTATCAACGAGCTAGACCAGTTTCAAAAGATTGGAGAACATTAAAGCCGTGCAAACTAGCAGAGCCTTATTGCTGTTTTTTGAAAGGCAAATAAGTACTCGCATCCTCATAATAAGCTTCGAGCATTTCATTTTCTTTGCTAATAAATTCCGCAACGGGCTCTCGAAACCCTTCTTCAGCCAGCCAGTGGTTTGAGTAAGTATAAGTCGGACGAAAGCCTCGTTGGATTTTATGTTCACCCTGAACTCCGGGGTCAAACCTAGCCAGGCCATTCGCGATACAGTATTCAATCCCTTGATAGTAACAAAGCTCGAAATGAAGATTATTAGCCTCTTCGATACAGCCCCAATAACGACCGTACAAGGCATTATCGCCCTTAAAATTTAATGCACCAGCAATGTACTCGCCATTTCGCTTTGCCATCATCAACACAAGATACTCAGGCATCTCTGAAGCAATACGCTCAAAAAATGATGGCGATAAATAGCCACCATGACCGCTACGTTTGGCATAGGTGATTTGGTAAAAGTCATAAAAGCTACGCCAAAGCTCAGCGTTTATTTCCCTACCTTCCCATACCTCTACTTCTATTCCTTGCTGGGAAATACTTGCACGTTCTTTCTTAAGATTTTTTCGTTTTCGTGAGCTAAAAGAGGCGAGAAAGTCATCAAAACTCTGATAGCCCTCGTTCGTCCATTGAAAGTGCACAGCCTTACGCTGAAGAACCGGAGGCTTGAAGACTGTCGATAGTTCTGAACCAGGGAATAACAGATGCCAACCCGAGTAGCCTTGCTCATGACAATGCTTTGGAGCAAAGTCATGCAAGGCCGTAATCACGGCGCTATGATCAATACCCTCTCGTATAAGTATCCGTGAACCGGTAATGGGGGTGAAAGGAATGGCTGAAACTAACTTGGGATAATAAGCCAATCCATATTGATGGTAAGCATTCGCCCAAGCATGGTCAAAGACGTATTCACCATAGCTATGCTGCTTAACATAGCTAGGAACAGCGGCGACCAATGTATCGCCCTGATAAGCCATGAGGTGATGCACCAACCATCCTGAGCATCCACCAACCGCTTGTGTTTTTTCCAAGGCATCGAGAAAGTGGTAGCGCACAAAGGGGTAGCCCTCACCTGCCAAGGAATTCCAGGCCTGCTCTCCCACCTCAGCAATTGAGGTGACGTAACGGAACTCAATAGTCATCCTGTTGCCACACTTATTTAGCTGAAAGCAAAGTATCCAATACTTTGTCTACCTGCTCAAACATCGTTTGTTGCGCGCTTTCCGTCGGATGAATACCATCGTCTTGCATCATACCTTCAACACCAGCAACCCCTTCCAATAAGAAGGGAACTAAGGATAGATCCATTTGCAATGCCAGGTCTGAGTATATATTCGCAAAGGCTTTGGTATAACGGTCACCATAGTTAGGCGGTATCTGCATGCCTAGCAATATTACTTGGGCTCCAGCCTCTTGTGACATCACTGCCATCGCTTCTAGGTTATTACGAATCTGCCTAACCGGGGTTCCTCGTAAACCATCGTTTCCGCCAAGTTCAATAATGACGATAACGGGCTGATGAGTTGATAAGGCCTTACCTAAACGATAACGGCCACCGGTAGTGGTATCACCGCTGATACTTGCATTGATCACGCGATAGTTATCGCCCAGCTCACGCTGCATCAGCGCTACCCAGCCCTTACTCTTATCCAAACCAAAGGCCGCGCTAATACTGTCACCCACCACTAGAATGCTTGCAGCCTTTTGAACTGGAACAGTATTTTTTACCGGTAACGGTTTTTCTATTTCCGCCGCATACGTTAAGCTGCTTAGTAGAAGCAGGCAGCCAATAATAAAATAACGACCTAGCTGCATGTGCATCGCAAACCCCATTCTGTTTAGACAACTATTTTGTGATTGAATATGCCTGAAAATAGCACTCAAGAAAATCTCCTACTGAAACTCAATAATGTATGTAAGTCGGTCAATACCGGTTCAGAACAGCTTGATATCTTGCAAGGCATTCAACTTGAAATCAAGCAAGGAGAATCTGTCGCCATCGTTGGCGCGTCAGGTAGCGGCAAATCAACAATGCTAGGAATTATGGCCGGGCTTGATGAAAGTTCATCAGGCGAAGTCTACCTCTTGGGCGAAGCGTTACACCAGTTAAATGAAGATCAACGATCATCTGTCAGAGCAAAGGGGGTAGGCTTTGTCTTTCAAAGCTTCCAGCTGCTTCCCGGCCTGACGGCCTATGAAAATGTCAGCCTGCCGATAGAAATGTCTGGCAGGTATAACGCCCGCCAAACTGAAGAGAAAACACTAGACTGGCTGGACAAGGTTGGCCTGAGCCATCGAATCCATCACTACCCTAAACAGCTTTCGGGTGGTGAACAACAACGTGTTGCTATCGCTCGAGCCTTCTCTTCTGAACCAAAAATATTGTTTGCAGACGAGCCTACCGGCAATCTCGACAGTAATACAGGGCAACAAATTGTAGAACAGCTTTTTTCCTTGAACTCTCAGTTGGGAACAACCCTTGTACTCGTAACGCATGACGAACAACTAGCTAAGCGCTGCGCCCGAACCGTACGCATGAGCGATGGCCAGGTAAAGGAGCTAAATGCTTAAGATGAATACAAGCACGCAAGGCCTCAGTTTCCTCAAACTTATTCGTCTGTCCCAGTCTCTTCTCAGACGAGAAACCCGTTCGGGGCAGCTCACCTTAATCATCTTTTCTCTTATTCTAGCCGTCACCGTCGCTACCATTATCAGTGTATTCAGTGCGCGTATGGAAGCCGGCATGTTGGCAAAGTCTACCGAGCTGCTTGGCGCCGACCTGCGCATTCGCTCCAGTCAAGAAATCCCGGCCGGGTTCGAAGAACGTGCGCAACAAAGCGGTTTATCAACCAGTACCACCTTGGAGTTCCCAAGTGTTGTGGTGGTAGGGGATGAAATGTCTTTGGCCGCCGTTAAAGCCGTCGATGATCATTACCCTCTTAAAGGTAAGGTTATGACTAGCTTGAGTGCCTTCAAGCCCGGGGAGAAAAGCCCAACAGGACCACCTCCTGGTAGTGTATGGCTAGAGTCTCGCTTACTGACGCTACTCAATGCAAAAATAGGCGACACACTGGAACTGGGCAAACAGAATTTCACCATAGGTGCACTCATCACCCAGGAAAGTGATCGCGGTGGAAACTTCTATAGTTTGTCCCCACGCCTGATGATGAATATGGCTGACATCGAAGCAGCTGGGCTTATTCAGACTGGGAGTCGCGTTACTTGGCGCTTATTGCTTGCAGACCTTCAAGACAAACAAGCTCAGACCGAGACGACTCAACTCAAGGGCTCGCTTAACTCAATTGACCAATACAAGGTCTGGCTGAAACCTCTACTCAGTGACAATCAAAGCCTGGAGTCATTATCAGATAACAACCAGGCGCTTGCCGCGGCACTCGATAAAGCACGTAGCTATCTTTCCTTAGCGGCCATTCTCGCGATTCTACTTGCGGGTATTGCCATTGCGATGGCCGCTCAAAACTATGCCCAACACCACTACGATACCAGCGCACTGTTAAGAACCTTGGGCGCCAGTCGTCAGCAAGTACTGTGGCTTTTTAGTCTGCAGTTACTGATTCTCGCCTTCATCACCACGCTCATCGGCCTAATGCTTGGCACCCTGATACAGGAACAACTTTCTTCCTTGCTAAGTATCCTATTTATCAATGACTTGCCTACCGCACCTTGGTCAGCTTGGGCTATTGCGAGTATTACGGCCCCGGTTACTCTACTGGGCTTTGCGCTACCTCACCTGATTCAACTAAGTCGCGTATCGCCACTTAGAATCCTGCGCCGTGACCTTGAGCCGATGAGCATTAGCGGAAGACTAATCTACGGCATCGCGCTCGCATGTATTCTCTCGTTATGCTTATGGTTTACCGGCGATGTAAAGATGTCTCTCGCAGTGATTGTCGGCGGATTGGTGACCCTTATCCTGCTCTCATTTGGTTTACGAGGAATACTTAAGCTTTTAGATAAAATCACACCTTCAGCACGCTTCAATATTTATGTGCGTTTCGCCTGGCGACACCTCATGCGCAACAATCAAAGTGCCAGCACTCAAATCTTGGCATTCGCGATGATATTGATGGTCATGCTAGTCATTAGTGTTGTAAGAAATGATTTACTAAATGACTGGCAACGCGGCTTACCCGAGAACGCGCCCAATTTCTTCGCTATGAATATACAAGCCTATGAATCGGATAGTTATAAAGCGGCACTCGAAGAAACCGGCTTCAAGAACTACCCGCTCTTTCCTATGGTTCCAGGGCGATTAACGCATATCAACGAACGCTATGTTCATGATGATGAAAAACTGAGTGAAGACCCGGCCCTTCAAAGAGATCTGGCGCTCACATGGAGTGAACAACTACCCGAAGGAAACAAAATACTGGAAGGTGTTTGGATAAATGATAAAAAGTCAGATGCGGCGAGCAAACAAGTTTCTATTGAATCGCGTTTAGCAGGGAGATTAGGTGTAAAGCTTAACGACACGCTTCGCTTCGAGGTGGCCGGACAAAGCTTCACAGTGACCATTACTAGTATTCGCAGTGTCGATTGGGGAACACTTAGTCCTAACTTTTATATGATTCTATCTGAGGCAGCGCTCCAGGACCTTCCGCTTAGTTACTTAACCAGTTTTCATGTCCCTTCTGGCAGCGAGGCAAAACTTACTAAGCTCATCCGCGAGTTCCCGACCATTACCTTACTCGACATGAGTATGGTCTTTACGCAAATTCAAAGTTTGCTCAAGCAAGTCAGCCTCGCTGTTGAGTACTTACTTATCCTAGTATTGATCGGCGGTGTGTTGGTCTTACTGGCGACCATTTATTCAAGTATCGATGAGCGAATATTACAAGGTGCAATTTTACGGACACTCGGCGCTAACCGAAAGCAGCTTCGCCTTAATCAGTGGAGTGAATTCGCTTTGTTAGGCCTCATGGCAGGTATTCTGGCCCTGCTGGGTACTGAAGCAATCTGCTATAGCTTATATCGCTATTTACTCGACCTAGACTATCAAGTGCAATGGCATCTTTGGGCATGGCTACCCATTAGTTCAGCCTTACTGATCATGTGTTTAGGAGGATTGAGTACAAGGAAGGTGGCTAGTCATTCGCCAGTTAGTGTACTTCGAGACAGCTAAGCACCGGGACAAGTCATTTGATGAAGCCATGAAGAATGAATTCTACCGAGGCATGGAAGTCGCTGCCGCATCAGGAGCCTTAGACGGCGCACAGGGGTTTACCAAAGGTCAGGGCAAGCATGGGCAATTTTAAAAGCTGAATAAGGAAAGCACGCCTCCTCATTCAGCCTTTTAACGTCTTAGCTTATTTTAGTAGTTCTTCACTTCAAACTGGTCATCCGAAGGCTTTGCGGTATAGCGACCTTCTACCTGATCCCACTCATAATCATTCCCCATCATAACCTTAATGCGGTTATCTGAAGTTCTGGCACTGGCGGCATCGTACCCTGTGTCTTTGCGTCTTCCCCACCAGTTAATCGTTACTTCTTCAGGCTCAGCATTATTCATTGACTGGAAGTACCAGTGACGTGCTTCAACATGTTTACCGGCAATATCCCATGAATTCAGATACCAAAAACGCAAGTGGTTGAGGTTAACAATACTCTCCAACGGCGTGTTTTGGTCGCCAATCCATAAGTCATATATCGCCGATGACTTATACCATTCTACTGTGACATCCTGGTCGGCTATCATATCGGAAATGTACCAACGCGTTCGTTCGCCCACCCAGTCGTTCTGGCCGTCGCCGTTTTCATCACCAAGATAGCTTTTGCCATTTTTTGACCAGAAGGGGTCTAGCAGTGCAATACGGTCGGGCATAACATTATCAGACAGAGTGCCCTCATTAATCCCATCATTAATCTGCTTGGCCACATAAACAGCTAATTGGTTCCCCAAAGAGTGGCCTGCAAATCTCAGGTTTTTGTTATTGTTAGCCAGTACTGCTGTGATTTGCTCAAAAGCGATTTCACCGACCGACTTGTTCGGTGCCTGTGACGTGCTGTAACTACCGTCATCTAGCCGATAACGCATACCTTTTGGGCCATTAGCACTCCACATTTTGGCTTCTGCATCTTTGACTTCAGCTTCATCGGCAAACTGGTTCCAGTAAAATACGCCAACGTTCCAACCCCTTTGCTTCCAGGATTTATGCGAGAGTGAGTTGCCATTGTTGGCGAAGGTAAAGTCTTCGCGGTCATAGCCATCTTGCGAAGAGCCATTCTGCCAGCCATGGAAATAAATAACCGTTGGCTTCGAGTCGTCATAGTAATTACTAATGGTTTCGTTAATCGTGCCATCAGCCTCAATTGCTTTGACCTGATTCTCTGCGCCATTTTGCACCCTAGCCCAGTGCAGGCCATAGTCTAGAAATTCCTCTCCAGCCGCTAATGCGATATCAGAACAGGCAAGCGTCAGGCCTAGTGTCATGACCTTGAGTGGATGAGTATTAAAGAAAGATTTAGGTTTCATAATTTCCCCGTTTTTATGTTTGTTTTGGGTACTTCTTATTGTTCCTTTAGTGCTACAACACGCCACCTTCTTGTGGCGAAACTACAGACTAAAAAACAAATACTTAGAAGGCTTTGGCAAAAATGGGCAAACTAGGTTGTTTAGGTTAAAAGGTATTTATTCGGGCTGGATATTCGAATTTTAGTTGGGTTGTTATTTACTCTGACTCGTTGACTTTCGCACGATCAACCTCGTGCTAACCCGCCTGCGAGCCGTGGAAGGCTCTGCCTACAGATTTGGAGACCACCGCCCCTTCGTTCAAAGCGTCTTCAGTAAATCTGACTGATAATCTTCGATGCTCACGCTCAAACCCAAGCTTTGTATTTTTTCTTCCAGTTCGCGTAAGTCAGTTTTTAGCTGATTGATAGTGAGCGTATTGTCATCCAGCTCATATACCTGAATAGAAGCTTTCAAGTGATAATATTTGATGATAAACGCTTGGTGATTGTTCTGTTCCAACGCTTGGTTTAAGGCTTTTGATTTTCGGTAAATTGCATTGAGCTCTTGTTTAAGCTGCCAGACATACCAAACTTCCGACATAAACGGCGTATTCCGGTTTCGGTATAAAGTATTTAGCACAAGCGCTACGGCAGACACTACACCCACCAGATTCAGAACGAAATTTGAACCTCCAGGTTCCCCAACTAAATGAATCAGTAGGGTTGATACGCTAAGCGCGATCGCCAATAAAGCAACAATGCTTCCAGCAATCACCCAGTTAAGGTGCTTTCGATAAGTTGTTTTATCAATATTCTGTAAATTCATATTCTTCTAACTAAAACCTCTAAATATTCAGTCTCAAGATAACAACAGAAACTTAAATAAAAATGGCGGCCAAAAAGGCTAATAATATAAGCGCTGTAACCGGTACAGAGATACCAGAAAAGTATTGTATTAGCTTTGGCCCTTCCGTGACTTTCACAGCACTGAAGGCTTCTTCAGCATTTCTATATACCTCAGCTTTTAACTCAATGGGAGCACCTGTGATAATTTTTTCCCGAATCTCTTCAAGTTCTTCCAAACTCAAAAAATTCAAGTAAGGCTCGTTCTCACTATAACTCAGGATAATCGAGCGTATTTGATCACGATGAGAGTCTGGGGTACGAGAACAAGCGTTACAGACCTCAAAGGCTATAGCCTTATTCTCACCGCAATAAATACATATACTTATCATAATATCGTCATTGGCCTTGTGCTAAGAGAGTACTATATGAAAGGAACAGCCAGCCTATCTTGGAAGATAAGCTAGCTTATTCTGGAATGCCTTAGCCTAATGCCCGAAGCTCTTCATAAGACCTTTAAGCTTGTCACCACCTTTCTCTTCAAGTTTCTCCATCAGCTTCTCTTTAGCTTTCGCTTTCAGTTTTTCCGTCTGCTTTGCTTTAGCTTCTTTGATAAGCTTATCAAGTATTTGTTTACCCATAGCCTGAGCAAGTTCCTTTGGAGGAAGGCCCGCACTTCCACCTACATTCGAGACAGCAAAGGTGGGGAGAGTTTCATCATACTTTTTCTGGCCAAGCGCACTCAGATCTAACGCTAGTTGCGTATCTTTGATAGTTAGCTTCTTGATCACGATGCGCACGTCGGAGTCTGCACCCGACTCTTCCTTAGTCTTGTCAGCACTGCCGCTTTTTCCTGAGTCAGCACTAGCCTGACTGGTAATCTGCTCAAGCAATACATTTAGATTACCTTTTCCTTGAGCATTCAATTCATACAGTGCCGAAAGTGAATCAACCAAGACTTCCCCAATGACAATCGGCATTTCAGTGATATTCTCTGTACCAATATCCAGGCGCACGATACCAAAACCAAGAGCTGACGTCGGGGTAAAGCCATTAGGGTTAGCGACAGAGAAATCGCTCAACTCACCAAAACCATCCATCAACCTGATATCAACACCCTCTACAACAACAGCGCTTTGTAAAGCCTTGCTGCCATGCGTTTCAACCTGCTCTTTAACGATGTCATTGAGTGAGCCGGCCAGGTAAGCAACACCTGCGACGGCGATTAGTATAATTATCAAAAGTGGTAATAGTATTTTCTTCATAAAGGTTACCTATGGCTGTTGTTGCTTATCTTTTAATTCGTTTTCGCGCTGATTGTGCCTTAATCTGGCCTTAATCACTAACTTCATTTTATGCATTCGATGACCACTGATGAATAATGCGATGGCTATCAAGCCTAGCACTCCGTGACCCGCCAGAGCCTGGCTTCCAAACTCCCGATACACGACATAGTCTTCGATTTGGCCGACAAAGCCAATCATTATGACAAAGCTCAAGAAAATTGCGATAAAGGTCGGTGCGCTGTGCGCACCGGCGGACTCCTTAAGCAGGCGCTTTTCGAGCCTGCCTTAATACTCCACTCGCTCTCCCCATGTTTTAATGATAGGAATCTCTCCCACCCAAACGGGAAGCACCAAGTCTTCAATGTCATCATTTGGGCCGCCCTGTCTTTGTTTCACTGCCCCTTCGTCGATGTCCATCCTGAGTAGTGATGTTGCCTGAAGTTCCTTTTCATTGGGTTGGCGAATTTGTTTCCAACGGCCGGTTTCGAGCTGTTCAACAAAGTGCTCATATGCGGCAAGCTGTTGCTGTTCATCTTCCACCAATTCAAAGTAGCCAAACAGTACAGCCGAACGATAGTTAGCACTGTGATGGAAGCCCGATTTCGCCATTACCCAGGCATTTAATTCAGCGAAGGATACACAGGCTTCGAGCCCACTCGTGAGTTGCTTAACCAGGCGACTGCCTCGACTACCATGGATATAAATCGCATTGTCGACACGCCAGCAAAGCATCGGGATAGACATAGGTTTACCTTCGGGCGCAAAGCAAATATGCGCCAGTTTTAGCTCATCAATCAAGGGGTATAAGTCGCTCTGTTGGTAACTGGCTCGTTTTGCTGCTCGCTTTATTTCAGAGCGCTGCGTTTTCTTTAAGGTCACCTCTATTCTCCTTTGTTATATAAAGATATTTCCTATCGCACTCGTATCTCTGTGCTTGACTCATGCTTAGTCTGAATCAATACTGGCCCCACATTAAGATCCAATAATTAATTTCTGGTGGTACCAATTTGAGCACTGAAGAATTTGACTCGTTACGTGACTTTTCTTTTTCTGGCACCGAGACACTGCAACATCAGCTGTATCAGGGGGTCAAGAACAGAATATTAGATGGACGATTAGTCTCAGGGAGGCGATTACCTTCTAGCCGTGCGCTGTCGAGTATTCTTAAGGTTAGCCGAAACACGGTTTCGGGCGCCTTCGAGCAACTGAAAGCTGAAGGCTACCTGCAAACGAAAAAAGGAGCGGGCCACTATATTGCGACCAATCTTCCTGATGATTATCTCAATGCTCAAACGAAGAACATCATGCGATTTGAGTCAAAACCAACCAAGATGCCGCTCTCTGATTCTGGAAAAGTCTTGCTCGGCGACAACAAGATCAGAGTCTATCGCAACACCAGTTTCGAAGCCGGTTTACCTGACCTCAAAGCTTTTCCCATCAAAAAATGGGGGCAAATATATCAACAACAAAGCCAGCGTATCGCCTTGCTTGGATATGATTCATTACAAGGTTCGTCCTACTTGAGAGAAGTGCTTGCCAGCTACTTAAAATCTTCACG
>NZ_LWFE01001051.1:0-5523 GCF_001635675.1 Oleiphilus sp. HI0061
TTAGAAGCTTTGGGTAATGTTACTCGCCTTGAAATCTTTCGGACTCTGATCCAGGCGGGGCAGAGTGGTATGACAGTGGGCGACATACAGAAAAAGTTGGGTATACCTGCTTCAACCTTGTCACATCATATTTCCAAGCTGATGCAATGCGCTTTGCTTAGCCAGCAAAGGGAAAGTAGAAACTTATACTGCAAAGCGAACTTTGCCAACATGACAGAGTTAATGTCTTTTTTGATGAGAAATTGTTGCTCGGCGGATGAGAAGTCTAAGTCCTGTTTATAGGTGTGGTGAATCGATTGCCACAGCAAGGTGATTTTCTGGCGAATATTCATCAGGGTGCGCGTTGCGAAGCTGGAGAGGTTTCGCTCAGAGAGCAGTATATAATCGATACGATGCGCCCTTTCTTATTAAATGAAGGCATTGCTCTGGCTGGGCTCGACTTTATTGGTGGTTATATTACCGAGGTTAATATTACTAGCCCTTCAGCCATTCGGCAGATCAATACAGTAAGTGATCAGGAAATACAGAAAGTCTTGGTTGATGGCATTGAAGCTAGACTCAAGAATAAATTTGCTAAAGCTTGCTGTGACAGTTTCTACTCAAAAGCGAGTTGAATCTAGCCGGAATACAAAGACTGAATCACGGCTACAAGCTCTTTTTCGGTACTGAAGATAACGCCGTTTTGGTTCATGAAGGTGCTGTCTGCTTTATTCAGTTCTAGAACTTGTCCCTTATAATCACAAACAAATGCACCGGCTTCTGAACAGATACACGCGGTGGCAGCAAAATCCCAAAGGCTACCGCCGCCGTCTTCTTTTTTGGGCGGCTTAAAGTAGCATGCGGGTGGATTTTCTAAAGCCTGTATGGCGTTCATTACTGCACCGCAGTGATGAATTTCATTGATTTGAGTTAAGCCCTTATTTGTACGCCATTGGTCGATTGCTTTGTGGATATCAGGAAAGTCAGGCCTTTTTAGAAGGCTGCGATCACAGGGGAGCGTTAGCTGCTCAGTACGAAGTTCGTTTTCCGGGCGCCAGGCTTGGCCATTCAAATAGAGGCCTTGCTCTGTAATAGCCGAGTACATTCTGTCTTTTACCGGGTCATATACCACACCAATTAGAGATTTACCTGTTTTCGAAACCAGGGCGATTGATACAGAATAACCAGGTCTTGCTTGTGTAAAGGCTAGCGTTCCATCTATTGGGTCAATGCACCAAAAAGCTTCTTTTATCAGGCGTTGCTTGTCATCTTCTTGCTCCTCACTGAGTACTGCCAAGTTGTACTTTCTTACGCTGTCGTCCAAATGATCAAGAATTAGCTTCTCACAACGCAAGTCGACTTCGGTTAGTACTTGTGATGCTTCGCTTGAACCTGTCGATTTAGTTAGGATTTCAACTTTCTTATTGGCATAAGTCATTATGACAGCGCCTGCCAGTTGGGCTGCTTCTCGAGCGTATTGAGCGAGTTCCTTGAGATCAGTGGGGGAGAGTTTCATGCCTAACTCTCCTTAGCTTGATTTAGTTGCGAGATTACTTTGCGTGATTGCTGCTCACTGTAGGCGTTGACCTTCCAATGTTCAGGGCTCCAACCTTTAAGGAAGCGGTGAAAGTCGGCCCATGCCACTGAAAATAAAGGGCGCCAGGAGGCTTCAACCTTGCTAGGGTTTATATTGCTTTGGTGTTTGAGCAAAGCCTGTTTAAGTTGTTCAAAGTAGCTATCGAGTAGCTGATTTTCATAGCGCTGGCAGTCTTCTTCATGCAAACAGCTGCCAATAAAGTAGGCCAGATCTTTCATCCCGCAGCCTCCCCCTACGTATTGAAAGTCTACAGCTGCTACAGACTTGCCATCTTCAGAGAAGCAAAAGTTTGCCAACTTGGCGTCGCCATGTACGAAGGTTTGATAAGGGCTGCTTGCGAGTGCGAAGTCGATTCGTGAGGCAGCGCTCTTTAGTGCTTGATCTTCTAGTGCTTCAAGCTCATCAGGGCGAGTATCGAGGTGCCAATATGTCCCTGTTTTCCATAAAGAGTCGGGTGCGTGCCCCATAAATTTGGCATGGAAGTTAGCTAGCCAGCCCAAGCAAGTGTGCATGTCTGTAAGCTTTGCTGACTCTTTTACAATAGGAAAACCTTCGGCTGCAAGGTCTTCCATGATGATTAAAAACTCACCCTCAGAGCTTGCAGTGTCCAAGCACTTTGGGACTCTGCTAGATTCATCGCATAGTGCGCTAAAATCTCTATACCAGGCACACTCAACTTGATAGGAGTATATTTTTCGTTGATGAGAGCGCTGAGTATTCCAGCCTCTGGGGTGCTGACTTTTTTCAGGAAGCTTAACGTGTTTTACGATGACTTGGCTTGCCTGACAGCCTTCCAACTTGTACCGGCTAATTACTCCGTAACCACTCCATAAGCTTTGGATATCTTCAAGCTTAATAATAGAACGAGCCCTGGTCACGTTTAAAATTTGAGACGATAGCGAATGGCTCATGCTAGGTGGCGCCTATCATTCAAAGCAAATAGCCCCTTTCCTAATCGGTAAAGTACCCAAACGCCAACTGCCAACATAATAGGAACCCCAATGATTGCGCCAATAATGGTCACGATCAGAATCCAGGCAATGACTAAACCAACCAAGGCTTTCCAGAAAGTTGTGATTAACCAGTCAAAGTGGGAATACAAGAAGGTACCGTCGGCATCACCCCGCCAGATATAGCTCATAACCAATGCTATGATCGAAGGCCAGCCGGTAAGGAAAGCCGTCAGAATAAACGCTGGCGTTAACAGGCCACTTATAGCACTAAAAATATGTAAGGCATAAATAAGGTAGGTGATTTTAAGCAAGGATGCTGAAGGCTTACCAGGCATATCGGGGAACATTGAGTTTGCACCTTTATATTGACGGTTTTGGTGGAGTTGTAGCTAAGTAAACGATATGGCGAGAAGTATTTAATGGCAAGTTAATCATTAGAAAACAGTGTTTCAATGTTATTAGAGTCAACAACTCTTGGGCGGTTTCTGTTATTGTCGTGAAGCGCTTTTGCACTAATGACATTTAAGGCCAGGGCTATCTCTCATTCGATACGAAATTACGAACTGCTGCTCGTTGCGGTGACGCTTATTGCTGCTGCGGGATGGGTGTTCACCAAAAGCGCCCTGGCAGAGTTTTCACCTTACATCTTTTTAGCACTGAGGTTTTCATTAGCGGCGCTGGTGCTGGTTCTAATGTCCTGGCCGCAATTGGTGGTGCTTAAGCGGCATCAGTTTGTTAAGGGAATAGGTACGGGTATCCTGTTAGGTTGTGCATTGTTGCTTTGGGTCTTAGCGGTGGACCAAACCGATAATATCGGCGAAGGTGCTTTTATCGTGAGCTTGGCAGTCGTCTTCGTTCCGCTAATCGCGCGACTAATCTTTGGTACCAAGATCACCTTCTACCTTATTTGTGCGTTGATTCCCGCAGTTATTGGTTTGGCGCTTTTAGCATTACGGGCTGAGCCAGGAGGTGGTTTGGGCTTTGAATTTAAGGAATCCCATGCTTTCTTCTTTATGTCAACTTTGGGTTTTGCGCTGCATGTCATTTTGACGGGGCGTTATGCACAAGGTATCTCTTATATGGCTCTGACATCTTTACAGCTTGTCGCCATTGCAATCGTCGCGACAGTTGCCGCACTGCTAACTGAGAGTTGGCCAGCTGATTTATCCTATATGGCTTGGGTGTGGCTGTTGTGCAGCGCTTTTATCGCTACAAGTTTACGTTTCGCCTTGCAAACTAAAGCGCTAGCAAAACTGGACCCAAACAGTGCGGCCATGGTTTTTATTCTGGAGCCCGTGTGGACAGCAATCTTAGGCGCATATTTCTTAAGCGAAAGAATGACAAGCAATCAGCTGCTGGGTTGTGTGTTAATTTTTTGTGGGATACTGGTTTACCGCATACCCTTGTTACGAAGCTATTTCCGTCGCTATATAGAAGGTAGGAAGAAAGCGCCACTGAAAGAGGAGTCGCTTTAGTCTTTTGCTTCTTCCATGCTGGCGCGGCGCTCGATTAAATAATGATAGCGTGAATACTCTTTGTGGTGACGGGGAATATGTCTCACTCGATGTAGATATTCGTCGACTTCTTTCAATAAGCTAGCATCCGCACTGCGTTTATATAGTCGTAGTAGTACTTGCGCCAAATTCAGGTTGAGCGAGATATGCCTTGGGGTGAGGGGAAGGGCGCGTCTTAGCTCCTCTGCTGCCTCTTTAACTTTTTTCTCTCCATAGAGTTTGATACCCATTTTATTAATTTTAGCTGCTCGCTGGCGGGTTTCACTGCCAATTCCCTTGTTGAGCTGCGAGTAAATATCTTCAACCAGTGCACTATCTTCTTTTGCCAGGTCAGCCGCGCGTTCCAGTAAATGTTCCGACTTGTCCTCTTCCCCCAGACTGCTTAGTGTTTGTGCTGCTAGTTTAAGGCTACTCGCAGAGAGGTCTTGAGCGTCATGACTTTCGCCTAGCAGGTCGTCAAGAGCTTGCTTGGCTTCGTCGATGTTGCCGATATTTGCATTGACATTGGCAGCGACTAATTTTGTATGCTCTTCGATATTCCCCTGATTAGCGAAGCGTTTGGCACTTTTATCAAGCAAGTCGAAGGCTTCCTTAACATGTGGGTTGGCATTGATATCGCCACCCTCTTGCTTGGCAACGTCTGCAAGGTAATTAACGAAATCGAAGCAGTGTTCTGGCCGGGCGTAGACAGACTGTTCACTGTGCTTCATTACGTTTTGATAGGCTTCGATTGCGCCCTTACTATCTTTATTTTCTGAGCATAGCTCTGCCAATTGCTTTTGTCTGTGCAGGGAGTTTGGAGACCGCGAGATAGCTTGTTCGACGGTTGCCTGGGCCTCTTTGGTTTTATCTTGTCTTTGCAGTACCTGCGCAAGAAGGTCCAAAGCTTCAACTTGCTCCGGGTCTTTGGTAATTATGACCCGTAGTAGTTTTTCTGCATCCTCATAATGTTTACGCCGAATCATGATTCTTGCCAGCCCATATTCGGCCCAGGTAAAATCGCTTGCTTTAAGGATGCCTTCGTATAGCTCGCGTGCCTCGTCGATGTGTCCGATTTTACTTAGCAGCCAGGCTTTTGTCTTCATGCAGCGAAGTACGTAATTGCCTTTCTCGGCAATTTTCTCGTCACAATATGCAATTGCTGAGTGATAGTCGCCATCATCTATAGCAGTGTCAATTGCACTCATCGCTTCTTTCATTTTTAGCGCTTTGCTTAAGCGTTGTTTCAAATCATTGGGTGTGATCGGTTTTACCAGGTAGCCATCGGGTTCGTTCTCGACGGTGCCCATAACCTTACTGCGATCAACTTCGGCTGAAACAATAAAAAATAAGTCCGAGAACTTTAACAGTTTCTTGTAGCGTAGCTCCTCAAGTAACTCCTGGCCGTTTTTGCCTTTGCCTAAGTCATAGTTGCACAGCGTAACGTCGTAATTGACGTTCTGAAAACCTGAGACAACATTTTGTGCACTGCTTGCTGTGT
>NZ_LWFE01001052.1:0-14930 GCF_001635675.1 Oleiphilus sp. HI0061
GTTTAGTGGGCGCTATAGTGATGAAACCGAAGGAGTTGAAGAGGATATTACAGATCTTTGGCACTTAACCAGAGACACCCGCGATAACAATGCGCCTTGGTTAATCGTAGGAATCGAAAACTAAGCTATAGTTTCTAACAACTTCCTGACCATAAAAGCAGCTTACATACAACTGCCATAGGATCTTTATGTTTAGAATTTTAGTGCTGATCGTATTTTTAATTTCATGCCTGGTGGCGTTTATAAAGGCTGATAAATGGCCACGATGGAAACAACTTACAGTTATTTTCATCCCGACGATTATGCTATTCTGCTTTGCTTTAGTGCTTGAAACTTTAAACTGACCCTTTGGTTTTTCATTAAATATAATACGCTTATAAAGGTAGAAAGTGAGCCTGTTTTTATACTGCAGCGAGAAAGGCTTAACGTGGTTGCGAGAAGGGAAGCTACCTTTCTTAGAAGCCTCATCATTGATGGACCCATTCGTTAGCAATGAAGCCCTTAATCATCAGCCTGATGGGTCAATCGCTGTTTCAGATGAAGAGTTCAGAGTTGAATTGAAAGCTCAATTCGCGGCGCTACCAGAGTCTTTATCAAGCCTGATGAGCTTTGAGTATTTTGAAGAACAATCCCAAAGCAAACGAGCCAGTATTGAAGCACAAATAAGACAACGTTCTGTACCGCAAGTGAGTACAGTGTCGGCTAAACAACAGAAAAATCTAACACTGCTATGCTTATCTGAAAGAGCAGATAACTCGCTACTCTGGCAGTATCAAGCGGCTAATCACCGAGGTATGGTCATCGAACTAGACCAAACTCATGAGTTTTTTACCGCCCCTCAATACCGAGATGCCCCTCAAATGTTTCAGCCAGTGAAGTATAGTGCAGAGCGTCCGTTAAAGCTGAAAGACTCACATCCTTTCATTTCACTATTTCACCGTAGTGAACACTTTTCTCATGAGCAAGAGTGGCGCTTATTACGGCCGGCATCAGTGAGTGACAAGCTCATAAACGTCGATGAACTCAGTATTCACCTTCATAAAATCCCCAATACGGTGATCAAGTCCGTCACCTGCGGGGCAAATATGACAGCGGAACTAAAAAAAGCGCTCGTTAACCTCTTGAGCACTGACTTACGCTACCGACATGCTGAGCTTATGGAGTGCCGGCTGGACCCCGGCCAATATATACTCCATCGCACAGCCATTGATTGAGATAAAGTCAACTTGAACTAAGCGACCTTAACTTGCTCAGCTGCTTCCTGGTTAGCCATATACTCTTCGTAAGTGCCTTGAAAATCTATCAAGCCCTGGTCTTTAATTTCGATGACGCGTGTTGCCAGTGATGAGACAAACTCTCGGTCGTGGCTAACAAAAATCAAAGTGCCATCAAAGTTTTTAAGCGCTTCGTTCAGAGCTTCAATGGCTTCCATATCCATGTGGTTGGTCGGCTCATCCATAATCAGAATATTTAGGTCCTGCATCATTAACTTGCCAAACAACAAGCGGTTTTTCTCACCACCTGAGCAGACTTTGGCTTTCTTGTTAACGTCATCTTCGGTAAAGAGCATTCGACCTAACATACCGCGAACCATTAAATCGTTATGCTTTGCAGTACGCCACTGAGACATCCAGTCAAAGAGGTTTAGGTCACTGTCGAAATCTTTCGTGCTGTCCTGCGGGCAGTAGCCTAATACGGCATTTTCAGCCCACTTTACTTCACCCGTATTGGCTTGAATCTCATTCATCAAACAACGTAAGAAAGTTGACTTCCCCACCCCGTTCTCACCAATCACCGCAAGCTTTGCGCCCGCTTCTAGAATCAGGTCACCACCCGAGAAGAGTGTCTCACCGTCAAAGCCATGACCTAAGTCTTCCAGCACCAAGGCTTGGCGATGCAATTTCTTATCTTGCTTGAAACTAATGGAAGGTGTTAAACGGCTAGACGATTTGACTTCATCTAGCGTTATCTTATCTAGCTTTTTAGCACGAGAGCTGGCTTGTTTAGCTTTCGACGCATTGGCTGAAAAGCGGTTAACAAAGGCTTGAAGCTCATCAATTTCGGCACTCTTTTTAGCATTCTCGGCAAATAGTTGCTCACGTATTAGTGTTGAGGCTGCCGTAAAGGCTTCATAGTTGCCCGGGTAAATACGTAACTCGCCATAATCGATATCCGCCATATGCGTGCACACAGAATTCAAGAAATGGCGATCGTGCGAGATGATAATCATCGTACATTTTCGCTCATTCAAAACCGTACCGAGCCACTCAATGGTATGAATGTCCAGGTTGTTGGTCGGTTCGTCCAAAAGCAAAATATCAGGGTTCGCGAACAAAGCCTGAGCTAATAACACTCTTAACTTCCAACCTGGTGCAACTTGTGCCATCAAACCAAAGTGGAATTCTTCAGCAATACCCGCTGATAGTAATATTTCCCCGGCTCGACTCTCCGCACTGTAGCCGTCCATCTCCGCAAATTGCGTTTCCAATTCAGCGACCTTCATGCCATCTTCTTCAGACATTTCAGGTAGGCTGTAGATACGATCACGCTCTTGTTTCACTTTCCACAGCTCAACATCACCCATGATCACTGCATCGACAACGCTGTACTCTTCGAAGGCAAACTGATCCTGGCTTAGTACACCGACCTTTTCACCTGGTGTTATAGAAACGTTACCGGACGTTGGTGTTAACTCACCACTCAGGATTTTCATAAAGGTTGATTTACCGCAACCATTAGCCCCGATTAAACCATAGCGATTACCGTTACCAAATTTAGCTGAAATGTTCTCGAACAAAGGTTCAGCACCAAACTGCATGGTGATATTAGCGGTAGAAATCAAGAGAGCGTCCTAGGTATTTGAAGGTGAGAGGCTCAGCTTGAATGTCTTTCAATCGGTTTTAGCAAAGAGTGACAGAAGCTTAAGCACAAAGGGGCGCGAACTATAAAGACTTGGGGCTAGAAAGTCGAGACAAATTGACTATAAAACATACAAGACTGTCGAAGTAAGCCTGGCCGTTACTCCTGTTCTGCATCCACACCATAATGTCTACGCATAAGGTAGGCATAAGCTGTAGTAAATGCGGCTTCTTGCATCACTTTCAGGCCTGTTTCTTCAAAAGGTACCGGGATAGGGTTTTTCTTAACAGCTGCTTTGATATCAACTGGGGTTATCAAGCGAACATCGACTCCATCAATCAGTTCAATTGCAGCCTCCATTTTGAAACCAATCGCACCACCGGCAAACTTACCTTTTGTCGGTCTCTCTCGAATAATTACGGTATCTATTTGATAGTCTGTCATCAGTTTGGCAAACGTAGCCTGAAAGTACTTTAGACTATGGCTCTTCTCTAGCGTCACTTTTCTTACGCGACAGTCAGGGATATCGAATATCTCATCATCCATGGACAAGAGACAAATAATCGCATCACTACCCTTTAATTCAACACCACATACTTTCATAACTAAATCTCAATATTAGGAATGGCTGCATTGTAGGTAAATCTGCACGCTAATGAAATGATCAATAGCTGTTGGCGTATAGATTTCATGACAGATCAAGTAAAGCCCGGAATTAAACAGCCTAGCGGTGTCATATATCAAGTTCAAGATAAAGCCGCTACACTGCACGCCATTTTCCCACTATCAATAATCGAGATATCCATGAGCTTTCAAACCCTAGGTCTTTCCCCTCAATTATTGACTCATCTGCTTGAGCTCGGCTACCTTGACGCAACGCCTATCCAACAAGCAGCTATTCCTGAAGTTCTCGCCGGCCACGATGTGATGGCTGGGGCACAAACCGGTACGGGCAAAACCGCAGCCTTTGCCCTTCCCATTATTCAAAAACTTATTGATGCTCAAAACACCCTTAAGCCAATTAATGACAACATTGAAGAAAGCTCCTGCCAGTCACCCAAAGCCTTAGTATTAACACCTACACGAGAATTAGCACTACAAGTATTCAATAGCATAAATACTTACAGCCACAACACAAATATTCAGTCAGCTATCGCCTATGGCGGCGTTAGCTTGAACCCACAAATACAAGCTATCAAAAAGGGGGTGAGTATTGTGGTGGCTACACCTGGACGTTTACTCGACTTGCTCATGAAGGAGTGTATCGACTTAAATCACATTGAGTTCCTAGTATTTGATGAAGCAGACCGTATGCTAGACATGGGTTTCATTAATGATATAAATCGTATTTTGAGGGGCATGCCTAAACAGCGGCAAACCCTGCTATTCTCTGCAACCTTCGATCAGGCTATTTTCGATCTGAGCAAAAAATTATTAAAAGACCCCAAGCTCATTGAAGTCGATGCTCGCAATACCGCCGCTAAGAAAGTTGAACAAATGGTCTACACCGTCGACAAGGATCGCAAGCGCGAATTAACGTCTTACTTAATTGGCTCTAAAAATTGGCAGCAGGTACTCATCTTTACACGCACCAAGCAAGCCGCTGACGAGCTCTCCAAAGAAATGATCAAGGATGGGCTCAAGACGGCAGCTATTCATGGTGACAAGTCTCAAGGCGCTCGTGAGCGTGCACTGGAAGACTTCAAGCAAAACAAACTACGCGCCTTAGTTGCAACGGATGTCGCTGCTCGAGGGCTGGATATTGACCAGCTCAAGTATGTCATCAATTACGAACTACCTTACGTTGCGGAGGATTATATTCATCGCATAGGGCGCACCGGCAGAGCTGGCCAAGAAGGCCTGGCAATATCGTTGTTAAGCTTAGGTGAAGAGTATTTACTAGAAGAAATTGAAGCCGTGCTTGATGAACGTTTGCCGCAACAGTGGTTACCCGGCTATGAACCTGATTTAACAAAAGAAGTTAAAACATCGAAAAAGAATTCCCGCACCGCTCAGAAGAAACGTCGAAAAGATAGAGCGTACGGTAAGAAACGAAAGTAAGAGGAAAAAGGAGCTGTGTCAAAACCTAGCGTTGAGATAAACCGCTAGTCGCTTTGATGTTCTAACACAGCTTATTAGGAAAGGCCTTGCCTAAATAAGATAAGTAACTGGTAGTTATTTAACCGTGACCACTGGTCACAAGTCAAGTTAGAAGTGCTAAAAAGAGGCCAAATGGGGAGAAAAGGTTTATCCCATCTGTGGGATGATATAAAAAACGCGTACCAACTTATCCCCTACACAGGAAACAGTTCAATACGCGTCTTTTTCGCAATGCGATATTACATCGCAATGATCAAGGCTTAGACTTTCTGCAACCAGCCAAACTTATCTTCTGCCTTACCCCATTGAATATCATTTAGTGCCTGGCGAAGTTTTAAGGTGGTTTCACCTGCCTCACCAGAACCTACTGTAATTTCTTCATCATTATGAATTAAGGTGCCAACAGGCGTTAATACTGCGGCAGTACCAGAAAGCGCGGCTTCGGTACCTGGCTTTTGTGCGCGTTCAATCAATTCACTTACCGTGAAATCACGTTCGCTCACGGTCATTCCCATATCGCGGGCAATCGTTAATATTGAGTCACGAGTAATGCCGTGTAAGAAAGAACTATCCAAGGCCTTAGTTATGATCTCGTTTCCATCAATCAGAATGAAGTTTGCTGCACCGGTTTCCTGTACATCACCATTCGGGCAGAAAAGCACTTGATCAGCATTGTTAGTGTTGCGTGCACGAGCAATTGGGCCTAATGCACTGGCATAGTTACCACCACTCTTAATCATTCCCATATGAGGAGCACAACGCATACCGTCTTCTTCTAGCAATAGCCTTAAGGGCTTAACGCCACCAGAAAAGTAATCACCTACGGGTGATAACAAAACATATAGAAGCGACGTCGCAGAAGAGACCGCGGCTTTTCCAATGCTTGGTTCCGTGCCGATATGAGTCGGACGAATATACATAGAACCTGGCGCTTCAGGTACGTCTTCTACATAAAGTCCGACGATTTCTTTAATCATATCGCCTAATTGTTCTTTGTTAATTTCGGGTAGGAATAATAAATCTGTACTCTGGGCCATACGCTGAACATTGGCATCCATACGAAAAATATTAATGCTGCCATCTTTATGCTTAAATGCTTTCAAGCCTTCAAAGCATGTACTGGAATAATGCAAGACATGGGCACCCGGGTGTAATTCCAGTTTATCGGATGAAATGATACTTGAAGAGGTCCAAGAATTGTTTTCGTAGCTTGCCAGTGCCATTTTAGGCATGAAAACGGTTCCAAATGCGGCCATTACTATTCCTAAGTCTGTAAATGGAAGCCTTGAAATAAGCTTCCGGAATCAATTTTGCTCGGTGTGAATTGCTTATCGCAGCGATATTTTTCAGCAGACTGCACTCAATTCATAAAATTCTGCCTAGTATAAACTACCTAGATCGCCAATCAATGACGATATATCAATAAAGTTGCAAGTATGGCCCTTCAAAAAAGCTCTACCCACCCAACAAGATGAGTATGCCCTAAGCTGGAGGCCACACACCCAGGAATCCAAGCTAAATGTCAAAGTCATGGTAGAATGTCGGCATAAACATTACACTGCCCACAGTTTAAACTCTCTAGCGCAAACAGCGCTCACCCAAGCAGGACTTCCGATGAAAAAAACTTATCAATTAGCTCACCCAAAAATCAAAGTGCCTCGCGTTGTCGACTCAGTAAAACATGACATCAGAAAGTTTCTCAAAAAGGAACGTAAGAAGCCTCTACCTTCTGGCACTAAATATTGGGGTTTTGATTGTAAGTTTGGTCAATCAGAAGAAGCGGCTGTGGAAATTCAGCTGCCCTCTTTGATGAGCCATATCGATGAACTGGTTGCGAATAACATTATGACTATCTACGTGGAAATCACTGCTAAAGCCGTTTCACCTGATGGCAATTCGATTCAACAGGAATATTAGACAGTAAACCCTAAGGCAGCGTGACTCAAAGGTAAAAAGAAATGATGAACACCAAGATATATAAAGCCGTCCACGGGCTTGCAGAAAAGCTAATGGCAGCAGCGAAAAAAGATGACCAAGAAACCTTTGATTCGCTCTACTCTGAACTCAAGGCGATCTGTCTAGATAATGAAGATACAGATAAGGATCACCCTGTTCAATGGGAAACATTAGCTGACTTTTCAGAAGACTTAAGCGATGCGATAGCCATTTATGAAAAGGCCCTAAAGAAGTCTGTCGATATTAATTCAAAAGACCATATGTCTTCAGTGGCATACTCAATGGCGACCTTGCAGGTCGAGCTCGGCCAGACTGAGGAAGCAATCAAAAACCTGCAAAACGCTAAAGTTAGCGCCAATAAAATTGAAGATGACTCACTTAAACGAGAGATCAACGAATTACTTGATTCCTTAGCAAGCCCGATGGAATAAGCATAACCGGGCACACTTTATTCGCCCTTAAGATAGTTTCAATAAGTACTTTTGTGGCGACACCCAGAACTCTACTGTTCTGGCAAAGCCCCTAAGTCATCAAACCATCATCCTTTTGTCACCAAACTGTCACTTCAAACATGAATAGTTTGTACATAAATTGTACAAATCCAAGTATGTATTGATATGACAAAAATCAAGGTGAGCATTGTTACTGAAACCTACTACCCTGAAGTAAATGGCGTTGCCAATACCTTGAAGTACTGGGTTGAAGGACTTCAAAATAAGGGTATCTACACTCAAATCATCAGACCCAAGCAGAATCCTGATGATGCCTCAGTGGAAAGTGATCAATGCGAGACCTATACAGTTGCCGGACTTCCTATACCGAGATACAAGGAGCTCAAGTTTGGCCTACCTTGTAAAAGGAAGCTAGTAAGTCTATGGAAGAAATCTCCACCTTCTGCCATTTATGTCGCGACCGAAGGCCCCCTTGGTCTTTCAGCTGTTCGTGCAGCTAAGAAACTGAATATTCCTATACTTAGCGGCTTCCATACTAATTTCCAGTCCTACAGTAAGTACTACGGCCTAGGGTTTCTCGAACCTTTAATATTTGGCTTCCTGAGGTATTTTCACAACCAGACACGTGGAACGATCGTGCCTACGAAAAAACAGCAGGAATGGCTAAGTCGAAAAGGGTTTGAAAATGTCAGTGTGCTCAGTCGCGGAATCGATTCTTCGCGGTTTACACCAAGTAAACGCTGTTCTCGCCTTCGTGAAAGATGGCATGTGACAGATGGGCAAGTCGTTTGCCTCTATGTCGGCCGAGTTGCAGGAGAAAAAAATATTGCCTTGGCTATCAAGGCCTATGAGAACGTCACCGCCACTCATCCGGACTGTGTTTTCGTCGTCGTTGGTGATGGCCCCTTAAGAAAAACCTTGGAAAGTGAACACCCTGGCATCCGTTTCGTTGGAATGAAAACGGGTGAAGAGCTAGCCAAGTATTATGCCTCAGCAGACCTTTTTCTATTTCCAAGCAAAACCGACACCTTTGGTAATGTTGTGACTGAAGCAATGGCAAGCAGGCTGGGTATCGTTGCATTTAATGACGCCGCTGCGAAGGAACACTTAAGCCATGGCAATTCGGCATATATCGCAAATTTAGACAATGACGAAGCCTTCATTCAATTGACTCTGGAAGCAATCGAAAGCTCTTCCGAGCTGGAAAAAATTCGTGAAAATGCCTATCAATTGGCACAAACAATTACCTGGAACAATATCGTCAATCAGTTCGTCAAAAAGTTACTCGAAAAGCCACCCTTAAGGCTAGGAGATGAGACACATGAATCCTCTCAAAACATCAACAGCATTTAATAAGCTCAATAGCTGGGATATTGCAGCTTGCCTGTACCTTAATCATTTTTGTCGCACTAAAACGGTTAACACCTTCTTTGCAATAATCAGCCGCTTAGGGGATGGTGTTTTCTGGTATAGTCTCGCGCTTGTCCTGCCAATCTTATATGGTGAAGAAGGTCTACTTTTATCAGGGTTGATGATAACGGCGGGCGGTGCTTGCCTACTGATCTATAAGCAACTTAAAAAGAAACTAGTAAGAGAACGACCATTTATCCGCTCAAAAGATGTCTATAAAGGCTGCGCACCTTTAGATCAATACAGCTTTCCTTCTGGACACACAATGCACGCGGCCTGCTTCTCGACTGTTGTGCTATGGCACCTGCCAGAGTTCGCTGTATTATTGGTACCCTTCTCTATTCTAATTGCCCTCTCGAGAATGGTACTCGGCCTTCACTATCCGACAGATGTATTGTGTGGCGCGGGATTAGGTATATTGCTGGCATCAATTGCAAACTACTTAAGCCCCGTACTCTTCTAAACCAGCGCTACTGGCCTTTACCTTATTCCTGCCAAATAGGCACATCGAAGGCCTGTAAGATCTTCCCTGTTTCGGCCAGAGGCAAGCCCACTACATTGCTATAGCTTCCGACAATCCCTTCAACAAACAATGCCGCTTTGCCTTGTATGCCATATGCACCTGCCTTATCCATTGGTTCACCCGTTGCGATATATTGCCTAATTTGCTGATCACTCAGCTTCATAAACGACACTTCTGTTGTCACAACATCAGCTTCAATTACCGCTTTCCCCTCAGATAACTTCGCCACAGCGATACCCGTTAGCACTAGATGATTTGTTCCTGATAAACGCTTTAGCATTTCAAATGCTACGCGTTCATTATCTGGCTTGCCTAGAATCGTGCCGTCTATCGTAACGGTCGTATCTGCAGCTAAAACTGTCTTTTCAGGATTAAAGCTGAGACCTGCTAAGGCTTTTTCTTTAGCCAAGCGCCTTACATAAGCGTCGGGCAATTCCCCTTCAAGTACTGACTCATCGATATCCATTGATGCACTATGATAAGGAACACCGATTTGTTCTAATAGTTCTCTCCGGCGACTGGAGCCAGATGCCAATAGCAAGTCTGCCATATTTTTTAAGATTCCTTCATAAATTGAATAGTAAACCTGGAATAATCGCTTCGGAAAGTATGACAAGCCTCGCTCCTTACGTAGCAGCGTCTTCAACGGAACGGATTGCTTTATCAATTGTTTATAGTCGGTTAAGCAGTAAAGGCGCTTTCTGAAAAATTGCTAGTTTTAACATAACAGTTCTCCAATAAATTTAGCCCTCTAAAAACGTTCAGCAAAGGTACTTTGTTTATCCTAAGAGTTTTTTTCTACTGAATATACAGTTATATAGTATTGCAAGTTACTTACAGCAACGGAAATTTTTTTGTAACTTTTGCTCTATAGAATATTTCGATCACCCTCAAAAAGCGCCAAGATAATAGGCAGTGCTCGATGCAGTCTTTTTCCGAGTAGTACTCACTACGAAGTAGTATGCCCCTAGGGTAATTTTTCGATAGAGCAGAGAGGGAAATGTTTCGTTAGTTGGTAAAACCATAATGTGACATTGAATATTGTTATCACGAATATTTAAAAGGAAGTCGGAATTAACCCCATCAAATCAATAAGCGTTATATCCATAACTATCGCATCAATCTTGCTATCTGCTTGTAGCACCATGCCTTCCCTAGGTGGTGGCGGAAGCGGTGTCGTTACTGGCAGTGCTGCTGGTGAAAGTAGCGTAGATAACAACACAGAACTCGAAAAGTGTGAAGAAACACTCGGCACACTGTCTATCTTTGAAGATACCTCACTACCATGGTGGGGAACTTACAAACAGCAATATCCAAGACTAGGAAGTACTGTCCCGGTCCTAAGACTCATGATTCAGCAATCAAACTGTTTTGTCATCGTTGAACGTGGCGCGGCAATGAATGCAATGAACCGTGAACGTCAACTAATGAATTCTGGTCAACTGCGCTCTGGTAGTAATTTTGGCGGCGGTCAAATGGTAGCAGCTGATTTTACACTTAGCCCCTCTGTCTTGTTTGCAGAAAAAACCGGCGGGTTTGGCGCAGTACTTGGCAGTTTCGGATCACTAGGCAAGCTTGCGGCCGGTCAAATGAGTTCAAATGAAGCCGAAACCAATTTAACGCTTATCGAAAACCGTTCTGGTGTTCAGGTTTCTTCGGCAAATGGTAGCGCTGAAAACAATGACTTCGGTTTCCTTGGCGGCCTATTTGGTGGCGGTGCTGCTGTCGGCGTAGGTGGATTTTCTAAGACTCCTGAAGGTAAGGTTGTTACCGCAGCCTTCGCTGACTCCTTCAATGAAATGGTTAAGGCTCTTCGCGTATACAAAGCCCAAACGGTAAAAGGCGGACTAGGTAAAGGTGGTCGTCTAACGATCGGTGGTGAAGACGACCCAATGCCCCAAGCAACTCAGCAATACACTGCACCTGTTGTCACCCCTGTCGTTGCTGCAGCACCTGTCGTTAATGTTAGAACACGTAATGTAAATATTAGCGTCGACAACTACGATGAAGACGCAATGGAAGATTACTACAAAGCACTTAAGCGCAGTGTGGAGCATATGGGAACATTTGCCTCAATGACTCCCCAGCAAATTGAAGCTATGAAGAATCACCCCGATATGCACGGTATGGGAGCACTCGCCATGTCAATGATTTGGGGAGGCCCGCATGTTTCTCAACTAGAAACTGCACAAATTGAACTCGAATCATGGCCTCAGCAAGCCAAAGAGCAAGCCTGGTCTGCTTATGGCAGCCGCATAATGAAGTACAACAAGATCTTTGAGCGTCACAGACAACGCATCATCTCAAATGGTGCCTACGATGATAGTATTTACCATCAGTTGAATGCGATTGAATTGGTTAATGAAGAAAATCTGTTCCGTTAGGCGCTAAGTTAGCCCATGCCTCCCAGACGTTTTAAGGGAGGCATGGTTCCTTATTTAAAGCTGTCTCCCCCTGATCCAATCAAAAGCTTCTTCCGTAACTTAAAAACCGGAACGGTTAATGCATTATCCCACTTATATTATTGAGTAGTGATAGGCTCCCTACCATGAAGACAGCTGACAAACAGGCATTTATAAAGGGCAACAAGCTACCTGAGTCCTATTTAACTCAGGCCTCAATTTGGTTTGACCCGCTGGTTAAGACTATTATCAAGCACCATAAAGGTGCACAAAAAACCATAATTGTTGGATTAAATGGTTGCCAAGGCTCTGGAAAGACTACTTTGGCAGACTACCTTTCCCTGTCGTTCCAGGCCGAAGGTTTAAAGAGTCTATCCATCTCTATCGACGACTTTTACCTTACGCACGACCAACGCCAGCACTTGGCACGCGACATTCACCCCATGCTTAAAACACGAGGCGTGCCCGGCACCCACGACCTAAATTTGGCCCTGAATACACTGCATGCACTAAAAAGTCACAACCAAGAGATCTCTATACCTCGATTCGATAAAGCTACCGATGATCGCTTTCCAGAATGCAGCTGGCCAAAAGTAGAAGCACCTTTAGATATAATTATTTTGGAAGGCTGGTGTCTGGGGATCCCCGCTCAAGCTGAGGAGCGACTTAAAGAAGCAATCAACAAACTTGAATCAACACAAGACGAAAGTGGCACTTGGCGACAATATGTCAACGATCAACTCTCAAGCCACTATCCGTCTTTATGGAATCAAATTGATTGCTTGATCATGTTACAAGCGCCAAGCTTCGACTGTGTATATCAGTGGCGACTGGAACAAGAAGAGAAACTTCGTCAGAAAAGCTCTTTTGATACGGATCAAACACACAGCAAAATCATGAGCCCTGAGGAAGTCGAAACATTTATTCAGCACTATGAGCGCCTGACTAGACATAGTTTAGATTGCCTTCCTGAGCACTGCCATCACGTACTGAATCTGGACAATTCACGAAAGGTTGTAAAGCACCTTATGCCTAGAGGTTTAGACATTTAAACTCTAGGACAAAGTTAGTTAAACTCTTGATTGAAGAGAATAGAGTAAAGGAGAATCAATATGAAGCAATGGTTAATATTTACTGATTTAGATGGCTCCTTACTAGACCATGAAAGCTATCAATATGCCGAAGCCAAAGCCTTGCTGGGGAAACTAAAGGCAGATCATATTCCTGTTATTTTTGCCACCAGTAAAACTCGTACCGAGGTGCTCAAGCTCAGAAAAGCAATCAAAAACCAGCAACCGTTTATTGTTGAAAATGGCGCTGCTGTCTTGATCCCTACGGACTATTTTCCCTGTAAACCAGAAGCTTGCTACGAGCAAAACGGATACTGGGTTTATGGCTTATCAGAAACACGTCAACACTGGCTCGGTATTCTCGAACAAGCCAAAAAGGATTTTCCGCAGCAATTTAACCATTTTGCAGCGATGAGCGAGCAAGCGCTTGCCGAGCTAACAGGGCTTAGCGTCGAGCAAGCCAAGCAAGCGAATGAGCGCGAGTACAGTGAGCCAATTCAATGGCTAGGCAATCATTCCGATAAGCAATCCTTCATTACTTATCTGGAAAATAAGGGAGGCACCGTTCTTCAAGGAGGGCGTTTCCTATGCTTGAACGGAGATCACGATAAAGGCCGAGCCTTATCTTGGCTGGTCAAACAGTTCATTAATTTTTCCATTCCCTGCGACTTAAAAACACTCGCAATTGGCGATAGTCTTAATGATGTCGCCATGTTGGAGCTTGCTGATAGAGCGCTCATTATCCGCTCTCCAGCTCACGCTCCACCAAGTTTAGCCCGTACTAGTGGCTACCAAGTTAGCGAGCATTGTGGCCCGAAAGGCTGGGCCCAAGGCGTAAACAACATTATCTACAGTTAGAGAGAAAATCATTATGGCTGATTTCTATCAAAACGGCATTGTCACCACCCTACACAACCTATCACGTCGCCCTCTGGATGATTTGGAAGATGAGTTAAGGGGCTTTAGTAAACAACGCCCCATGTCCTTGATTCTTCCATCTCTTTTCTCCGAACTCGAAGGTGAGGCACTACCCAAGATCGTCAGCCACCTCGAAGGTGCCGACTATCTATCAGAAATCGTTATTGGCTTAGATCGAGCTAACGAGGCGCAGTACCGGCACGCTTTAAAGTTCTTTGGCCAATTACCGCAACATCACCGCGTCCTCTGGAATGAAGGTCCACGACTCAAAGCGATTGATGCTGAATTACAAGCCTTAAACCTGGCACCAAAAGAGTTAGGAAAAGGACGAAATGTTTGGTACTGCATGGGCTACACGCTAGCGTCTGACCGATCTGAATCAGTCGCTCTGCACGATTGCGACATTGTTACCTATGACAGAGAACTATTAGCAAGACTGATCTACCCGGTTGCCAACCCTCGCTTCAACTATGAGTTCTGTAAAGGTTTCTATGCTCGCGTTGCTGAAGGCAAAATAAATGGCCGCGTTAGCCGTTTGCTGGTAACGCCGCTATTACGAGCCTTAAAGAAAGTCTATGGCGAATTAGAGTATCTACAATTTATGGATAGCTTTCGTTACCCACTCGCCGGTGAGTTTTCCTTCCGTAAAGATGTGCTTAACGACATTCGCATTCCCAGCGACTGGGGTTTGGAAATAGGTGTGCTTTCTGAGATGCACCGCAACTACGCCAACAATAGGCTGTGCCAGGTAGACATTGCCGATGTTTACGACCACAAACACCAGGACTTGTCAGCTGAAAATGATCAGGGAGGCTTATCCAAGATGTCGATCGATATCTCAAAGGCCTTATTTAGAAAACTGGCAACTCACGGCAAGACCTTTAACACTGAAACATTCCGCTCAATTAAAGCGACCTACTTTAGAATCGCGCTCGATTTTGTCGAAACTTATCACAACGATGCTTTGATGAATGGCTTGTCGCTGGATATTCATCAGGAAGAAAAAGCCGTCGAGCTTTTTGCTCACAACATCATGAAAGCTGGTGAAGCCTTCCTCGAGAAGCCGATGGATACCCCTTTCATTCCTAGTTGGAACAGAGTTATTAGCGCCAAGCCCGATATTCTCGAAAGACTATATGCAGCGGTGGAGGCTGACAATAAGGAGTTTTTCTCACAATGAACTCTATATACTCGGCTCTAGTCCAGCAAGCTCAACACTTGCTGGACGTTATTTATCATG
>NZ_LWFE01001053.1:0-6516 GCF_001635675.1 Oleiphilus sp. HI0061
GACGCTCCTAAGCTCTCAATCCATGTACTGTCAGCCTTTGCGGCAGGCCGGTGGGGCAACTGTCAGCTAAAGATCCATTCGCCAGGCACTTTTCGGTCAAATCGACCAAAATACGACCTTCTTTGGGCGCTGTGAAGCTAAATTCCGGGGCTTAGGCAATAAAAATGAGCAGCAATTTCGGGTATGCTACTTCATCCGAAGGGTGAAAAGGTGCTTTAAACGTCCTATAGGCCCAATGCCGAATATTGAGAAAACCTTCCGGAAATATAATGCGTGCATGGCTGTTTAGGGAAATTATTAAGTATGTCTATTTTGTTTAAAATGGGCATCCAATTTATTTAAATTTCAATTTTCAGTAGTTCGATGATTTTGTTTTCTAGTGAGCTGCTGATTGGCTGTACAGACGATTGAAAATGCTGAATGGTTTTCTTGTCTTTACTTATTAAATATTTGTTGAAGTTCCAGCTTGGTTCAATACCTGTTTTTTGGGTTAATGATTTGAAAAATTCATTTTTCTTTTCACCAGTGACTGAGCTTGTGGAAACCATGTTGAAAGTTACGCCGAAGTTTATAAAGCATACGCTAGCCGTTTGCTCTTCGGACTTGGATTCTTGATTAAAATCATTCGATGGGAAGCCGACAATTTCAAGGCCCTGATCTTTGTATTTTTGATATAGCTTTTCCAGTTGCTTGAATTGAGGAGTAAAGCCGCAGTGGCTCGCTGTATTGACAACCAGTAATACCTTGTCATTAAATTTTTCGCAAAAATTGACGGTCTTGTGTGAATGCAGTTTGTTTGTTTCAAACTCAAGCATGGGGTCACAGTTTGAATGCTCAAGGCTCGAATACTCTAGGCTTGGATCGGCTGAGCTTGAGAAACTGGCGAGGAGTACGACTATAAAACTCGCCAATATTAAGCTGTTTTGACCTAGGGTTTTCGCAAAAAATGAGTTCATAGTGTATGTACCTGTGTTTCTGCATTTATCTAAGTAGTACGCGTATTGTCTAAAAGTAGATCACCATTACTGCGCTATAGAGTGTCGAGGTTATCTAGCAGTTTTTGAGCGTGCTGCAAAATTTCAGATTGTTGTGGCTCGTCAATACGATGCCATGTTTTATAGGGGAAGGCCATTCTTGGGTTTTTCTTAAACGTTTTTTTATGAGTATCTAAAAAATGCCAGTACAGGCTGTTGAATGGGCACGCTTTGCTGCCGGTTTTTTCTTTTACTGAGTAGTGACAGCTTTTGCAGTGGTCGCTCATTTTATTTATGTAGTTGCCACTAGCAGCATAAGGTTTTGTGGCAATTAACCCACCGTCTGCCGACAGCGCCATACCACGAGTATTGGGTAGTTCGACCCATTCTATTGCGTCTATATAAATACCTAGATACCAAGCGTCTACGTCATCTGGGTTAAGTCCGGTAAGCAAAGCAAAGTTTCCGGTTATCATTAAGCGCTGAATGTGGTGGGCGTATGCGTAGTTGAGTGATTGTGTAATGGCTTTGTTTAGGCAATTCATTTTGGTGTTTCCATCCCAAAACCATTTTGGCAGTGGACGGGTAGCAGTAAGTGCGTTGAGGCTTGAAATTTCTGGCATGTTGATCCAGTACATGCCTCTAACGTATTCGCGCCAGCCTAATATTTGGCGAATAAAACCTTCCACTTGAGCTAAATTTATTTGTGCAATGGAAGGGTTTTGTTGTGATTTCTCAAATGCATTAATGGCAGCTTGAATAACATCAAGCGGGTGTAGCATTTTGGTATTTATAGAAAAACTTAAGCGCGAGTGATATAGGCTCCAAGCATGATCGGAATTTTGCGTCATGGCATCTTGAAACCGGCCAAAATTAGGCAAACAGGTTGTGCAAAAATGCTGCAATATTTTTTTTGATTGCGCACGGCTGCATGGCCACAATAAGTTAGGTTCTTGTTTGCCCATAACCTTGATTTGGTGACGCTTTAAGCGTTGCAATATATCGCTGACTTCATTGGCAAATATTAATGGTTGTGGAATGGCCGCTAGGTCATCTTTTTTGAAGGTGTTGCGGTTATCAGCATCGAAGTTCCATTGGTCGCCAATGGGCTTGTCGTTTTCCATTAATATATTGAAGCGTTTGCGCATGGCGCGATAAAAGTTTTCCATGCGCACATGTTTGCCTTGGTTGAAGTACTTTG
Organism: Oleiphilus sp. HI0061; assembly: GCF_001635675.1. NCBI lineage: Bacteria > Pseudomonadati > Pseudomonadota > Gammaproteobacteria > Oceanospirillales > Oleiphilaceae > Oleiphilus > Oleiphilus sp. HI0061. The sequence goes on from NZ_LWFE01001053.1 coordinate 2,176, forward strand.
GAATATCTTCAAAGGGCAAGATAAAGTGTTCGGTGTCAAAGCAAGTTATTTCAAGGGTTTGTTTTGTTTTTGCTGATAGTTCATTTAATTGTTGTAGCAACCGATATTCGTCTGGTCGCTGATACTGAATTACTGAGCAATGATGAGTTGTTGCGATGCTAATGAGTAGTTCGTTAAGTGTTTTATATTCAGCGGTATCGTCGAGGGTTAAGTGGCGAACATGGTGCCCGGCTTTTATTAATGCTTCGGAAAAGTTTTGCATCGATTTAAAAAATGCACAGGTTTTTTGCACGTGATGTTTTACGTAAGTTTGTTCTTGGTGCAGTTCGGCAATAACATAAAGTACGCTTGGATCTTTCGTTTTAAACCAAGAGTGATCGGCGTTTAATTGGTCGCCTAATATTAAACGTAATGTCTTATAGCTTTGCATGGCGTTTGTCTTTTGGTTTGTGTTTTATTTTAGTTCTTGTTTTTATATTGCGTCGGGCTATATGCACGGCCAGTGGTAAAAGACCTTAATGATAAATGTTTGGTTTTACGACCGCTCACGCGCTGACGCCAGTTTTTGAAGGTCTTTTGTTTTAGTGAAGCGCGCATTAATGAAATAACGCGAGGTTCTGTCAGACCAAATTGAAGCTCAATGGCTTCAAAGGGTGTTCTGTCTTCCCATGCCATTTCTATTATCCGTGATTTTTCATCGTCGGATAATATGGGTTTAGAATGATTACTGAAGTTCGGTTCTGAAGGGTGTGTCATTACCAGTAAGCCTATAAATAAACATTAATGTTTGTTTCTTTTAATAGTCTTACTGATAAAAACAGGTTTTGGATCATTTAAGGGTTAGTGTTTATAAATTAAAAGCATTAGATGGTAGTAGGTCTATTCGACTAAAGTGGTTACCACATGCGGGTTGTTGTGCAGGGTTTTATGCACTGGGCAGCGGTCGGCAATTTGTATAATGCGCTCTTTTTCTTCGGCGCTTAATGGGCCTATTAGTTGCACCTTGCGAATCAGGGCTTCCATTTTTGAGTTTCCATCTTCTGTTTTACTGCAGTCGTCTACGTAATTGCGTTCGTGGGAAAGCGATACTTCAACATGCTCTAGTGGTAATTTTTTGTGGGTGGCGTACATGCGAATGGTCATTGCTGTGCATGCTCCAAGCGCTGCTAGCAGGTGTTCGTATGGGTCTGGGCCGCTGTTTTGACCGCCCAATTCTGTCGGTTCGTCGGCAAACCAATGGTGATGGTCGGTAAAAATTTCTTGCTGAAATTTATGGTCAACTTCTGTGATCATTACATGACCTTTAGCCAGAGTTGGAGTTTCTGTTTTAGGGGCTGGAATGTAGCGGCTAGCCCAGCCAGAAATTGTTTGCGCAACATATTCACTGTCAATAGCTTTAGATAATAAATGGTCGGCAGTATCTAAGCTTACAAAGCTTTTGGGGTGCATGGCTGCTTTGTAGATTTTTTCTGCTTCGGCTATGTCGACGGTTAAATCGATAGGTGAGTGCAGAACTAATAAAGCTTTATTGAGGCTTTTGATGTGGTCGGTGGTTTGGTTTCTAATGTCGTCTAAAAATTGTTTTTTGATGGTGAACTCACGCGGGCCTAAATTCACTTGGGCCTGGCCATCTTGTTCTATGTTGTCTAATTTTGCGCCAAAGTTTTTTTCAACATGGCTTGCTTCAAAAGGTGCGGCAATAGTGACGACGGCTTTTACTTCTGGTAATTCGCCTGCCATGGCTAACACCGCTGCGCCGCCTAAGCTATGGCCAATAAGTAGTTCTGGGGCTTGGTAGTTTTCTTTTAGGAAGTTTGCCGCTGCGATCAAATCTTCTGTGTTTGAGGAGAAGTTGGTATTGGCAAAATCACCATCGCTATTGCCTAAGCCAGTAAAATCAAAGCGAAATACGGCAAAGCCATGTTGAACTAAAAATCGGCTGATGCGAGAGGCGGCTGCAATGTCTTTGCCGCAAGTGAAGCAATGAGCGAATAAGACGTAGGCGCGAATGGCTTGGTCTGGGGTTTCAAGTAAGCCGGCTAGATTTTGCCCTTGGCTAGGAAATTCTACTTTGGTTCTCATGTTCGATCCCTTTTGAAAAGCTAAAATATAAAAGTCATTATTCTTTTCTAGTTAGATAAGTCCTCGTTGGAGGGTCAGGGACAAAGCTTGCCTCGTTACGTTCAGAGAGAGTTCGAAGATTTTCTCCAATGTGGTCGGCTGGAATATGGCTTTTTGCGTGTGCGCTGTGAAGACTGTCATCACGAGCGTTTGGTCGCTTTCAGCTGCAAACGGCGTGGTTTCTGCCCCAGCTGCGGTGCCCGCCGGATGGTGGAGAGTGCCGCACTTTTGGTGGATGAAGTATTTCCCGCAGAGCCTATTCGCCAATGGGTGCTGAGTTTTCCTTTCCAGTTGCGCTTTTTGCTGGCCCGTTACCCGGAGCTGATGGGCAAGGTCTTGAGCATCGTTTACCGTATACTCTCAACCCATCTGATTAAGAAAGCGGGTTTTACCAAGGCTACGGCACAAAGTGGATCGGTAACGCTCATCCAACGCTTTGGCTCCGCGCTGAATCTGAATGTACACTACCACATGCTGTTTCTCGACGGGATTTACACCGAAGACGGCCATGGTAAACAGCGCTTCCATCGGGTCAAAGCGCCGACCCACGATGAGCTGAATACCCTCGTTCACACCCTTAGCCACCGCATAGCTCGCTGCCTGGAAAAGCAAGGGCTACTCGAGCGAGATGTCGAAAATACCTGGTTGACATTGGAAGAGGGCGAGGAGGATACGCTCACCCAATTATACGGCCATTCGGTCACTTACCGCATTGCCACCGGCCCCCAGCAGGGGCGCAAGGTCTTTACTCTGCAAACTTTACCGGGGCGAGAAGATAAGGCTGATGCTAGCAGCCGAGTAGCCAACCACGCAGGGTTCTCCTTGCACGCTGGCGTGATGGCCGAAGCGCATCAGCGAGATAAGCTTGAGCGCCTGTGTCGCTATATCAGTCGGCCAGCGATCTCGGAAAAGCGTCTGGCATTGACCGCCAATGGACAAATCCGCTACGAGCTCAAAACCCCTTACCGCAATGGCACTACGCATGTGATCTTCGAACCACTGGATTTCATTGCCAAGCTAGCGGCTTTGGTACCCAAGCCTAGGGTCAACCTTACTCGATTCCACGGGCTTTTTGCACCGAACAGCAAACACCGCGTTCAAGTAACACCCGCTAAGCGGGGCAAAAAGCCCGATCAATCGGAAGGTCTCGATACTGACTGGTGTGACAAGAGCCCTGCAGAGCGCCACCGCGCTATGACCTGGATGCAACGACTCAAGCGTGTTTTCACCATCGACATCGAGGTCTGTGAACACTGCGGTGGCCAAGTCAAAGTGATTGCAAGCATTGAAGACTCGAAGGTGATTGAGCTGACTCTTAATTACCTCAGGCAGAAAGCCGCTAAGGTTGACGCTGCCAAACAGCACGAATTGCCGCCAGAGCGAGCCCCGCCACTGACTCCCAGCCTGTTCGACCCATCGCAGACTCGCCTATTTAATTGACGCTCCTAAGTTCTCAATCCATGCACTGTCAGCCTTTGCGGCAGGCCGGTGGGGTAACTGTCGGCTAGAGATCCATTCGCCAGGCACTTTTCGGTCAAATCGACCAAAATACGACCTGCTTTGGGCGCTGTGAAGCTAAATTCTGGGGCTTAGGCAATAAAAATGAGCAGCAATTTCGGGTATGATACTTCAGCTTAGGGGTGAAAAGGTGCTTTATACTTCCTATACCCTATAAGAACACCCATTACTTACCTGAAGTATCAACGACCTCGCTTCTGAGGGTGGTCTAAATACAGGCTCTATATAATCAATTGGAAAGTAACTCATAAGCATCTATCTTGTTGTTTAATTAAAACCCTTACGCTCTTAGTCAAAACCGCAAAAGCTTCGAAATATTAAATGAATAACGCACATTATACGCGCAAGAAGTTATCTGTGTACTGCCAAACAATAGATTTTAATCATGACAAACCTTAATATTAAGAACACTAAGGGTTGAACGTTTAGTTAGCCTTCACAACACTAATTTAAATAAAAATAACCGACAAGATGAAATAAATTATGCGCTTCGATTATCGTATCGTCTTTATTATTACTGCTTTACTCTTCTGACGTGGTCTAGCATTTTTGACCAACCCAGTTAAGATACTTTTTTCATTTCAATTGCCTGAGCTTCGTATTCATTCGGGCTCATGTAGCCCAAGTAAGAATGCAGCCGCCGACTGTTATAAAACATGGATATGTAATCCAAAATATCCTGCTGTGCCTCATAGCGAGTTT
>NZ_LWFE01001054.1:0-8465 GCF_001635675.1 Oleiphilus sp. HI0061
ATATCGAAGGTGAAACGCTGCCTATTATTTAATACAGTGTAAAAGGTTTATCTTAAAAAACCATTTTGTGCCAGAAAGGCCTTATCCAAGTTGCCTTCCGTTTTCTGTTCAGTGACATCAGAAGAGCCTACCTGTAATAGGCGCTCAGCATAACGAGCCATCAAATCAACCTCTATATGAACTGATTGGCCAACCTGATAAGCGTCGATAGTCGTTTCGCCTGCCGTGTGTGGCACAATATTCAGCGAAAAGCCTTCTGCTAACAGCCCGGTTACCGTGAGGCTAACCCCATCAACCGTTACCGAGCCTTTGTTTGCAATATAGCGGCGAATTTCTTCTGGACTACGAATATCAAAACGAATCGAGCGTCCATCCTGCTTTCTGGCAAGCACTTGACCCACACCATCAACATGACCACTTACCAAATGGCCACCTAAACGTGTCGATAAAGTCAGCGCTTTCTCTAAATTAACCTTCGTACCCGCTTGAAACTCTTTGAGATTAGTATGCACCAAGGACTCTGCCGATACGTCTGCAGTAAACCCTTTTGAGTTCAAAGTTACTACCGTTAAGCATACGCCATTTACCGCAATACTATCGCCTAGCTTTACGTCCGACAGATCCAAATTGCCTGTCGAAATAGTTAAAACAAGGTCTCGCCCTTTTGATTCTGATCGCTCGATCACACCAAGCGCTTCAATAATTCCTGTAAACATCGCTTATCCAATCCTTTACGCTAGCGAGAGCCTGACACTTCAGCCGGCATATAAATCATTCGAATGTCCTGACCAACCAGCCTCAAGTCTTTTAAGTCCAGATCAATACTCTCAGACATTTTATCTAAACCAAGTTCAGCAAGCGGTCGAGCTTTACTTCCTAATAATTTTGGCGCCATGTAAACCAAGAGTTCGTCCCACAAACCCTGTTCAATAATGCTTCCCGCTAACAAGGCTCCAGCCTCTAGTAACACCTCATTGCACTGAAGCTCAGCTAATTTGGACATCACTTCTTGCAGCTCACTATGCGCATCATTTGAACTTGATGCAGAAGACAAGCGAAGCACATCAACAAAACCAAGCTGAGACACCTCCTGCGCTTCCTGGCTTAGCTCACTGGCCTCTGAAACACACCACAATATAGGCGTTTCCTGTTCTAATAGTCGAGCAGTCTTAGGCAAGCGAGCCTGACGATCAAGAATGACACGCAAAGGCTGAATTTTTTCAATTTCTCGGGACCATTCAGGATCAAGACCCAGTTCACTAGCTCTAACCGTTAGGGCTGCATCATCATGAAGAATGGTACCAATGCCACTAATAATAGCAGAGCTTCGGGCACGCAAACGCTGTACGTCAGAACGTGCAGCCGGGCCAGTTATCCACTGACTTTCCCCGGACTCCATGGCGGTACGACCATCAACACTGGTCGCCATTTTAATCCGAAGATAAGGCAAACCAGTTTCCATTCGCTTAATAAAGCCTTGATTAAGTGCCCGCGCCTCAGCTTCCATCAAGCCATAGCGTACTTTTATTCCCGCATCCTCCAGAAGTTTAAAGCCTCGACCTGACACCTCAGGATTCGGATCCAGCATCGCAGCAACCACCTCAGATACTTGAGCATCAATTAAGGCTTTAGCACAGGGAGGTGTTCGACCAAAGTGGCTGCAGGGTTCCAAAGTAACGTAAGCTGTCGAACCTTGCGCGAGTCCTCCCGCTTCAGCGAGGGCGTTTACCTCTGCATGCCCTGTTCCGGCCTTCTTATGCCAACCACGCCCCACAATTTGACCGCCCCTCACCAAGACACAACCTACCCGTGGGTTTGGCTGGGTTGTATACACCCCTTTATTGGCCAAGCGCAAAGCTTCAGCCATATAGTGAGCGTCATCTATTGAGAAAGCACTAAGCGTCATTTTTGGTATTCTCAGAACGAGCTAGCCGATCAACTTCTTCCTTAAATTCATTGATATCCTGGAAACTACGATAGACAGAGGCAAAACGAACATAAGCCACCTCATCCAGGCGACGCAGCTCTTTCATCACTTCTTCACCAATAGCAATCGCTTTTAGCTCTCTCTCGCCTGTTGCTCTCAATCGGGCCTTAATGTTATTGATCGCGCTTTCAATCGCCTCAATACTGACGGGGCGCTTTTCCAAAGCCTTGGTGAAGCCTCTGTTGAGCTTGTCCTCATCAAAAGGTTGACGAGTGCCATCCTGCTTAACCACTCTCGGCATCACCAGCTCAGCAGTTTCAAAGGTAGTAAAGCGTTCTTTACAAGACAGGCATTCACGGCGACGGCGAACCTGGCCGCCATCGGCAACCAGTCGAGAGTCGATAACTTTTGTATCCGTCGCACTACAGAAAGGACAATGCATCAAAAAACCTTTTGATTCAGAAGAAAGGCCAATTCAGAGCAGCAAGCCAACTAAACCACTAACAGCTGGCAGGCCAAAGGTGCAGAAATGAGGAAACGCCTCATCACCGCACCGGGTTAACTATTTATGCGTATACTGGGAAGCGAGCACAAAGGTCGATAACGTCCTTCTTAACACTTTCAATAGCAGTCGTATCTTCAGCATCTTTAACCAAAGCGTCAATTACGTCACACATCCAGCCCGCTAGTTGCTGACACTCGGCAGCCTTAAAGCCACGACGGGTTACCGCTGGCGTACCGATACGCAAGCCACTGGTCACAAAAGGTGAGCGTGGGTCGTTAGGTACTGCATTTTTATTCACTGTAATATTCGCTTTGCCTAGTGCAGCGTCAGCATCTTTACCCGTGATATCTTTGCTGATCAAATCTAGCAGGAACAAGTGATCGTCAGTGCCATTTGATACCACATCAAAGCCACGCTCCTGGAAAACTGCAACCATCGCCTTGGCATTCTCAACAACTTGAGACTGGTAAGACTTGTACTCATCTGACATAGCTTCTTTAAAGCACACCGCTTTAGCAGCTATTACATGCATCAAAGGGCCGCCCTGGCTTTCAGGGAATACAGCAAAGTTTAATTTCTTCTCTAGCGCTTCATTTGCCTTCGCCAGAATGATACCGCCACGGGGACCACCCAAGGTTTTGTGAGTAGTAGACGTTACTACATCAGCGATGCCAACTGGGCTAGGATAAACACCCGCCGCAACCAAACCGGCAATATGCGCCATGTCTACGAATAAGAATGCACCGACTTCATCAGCAATATCACGAAAACGCTGCCAATCAACAATACGAGAGTAGGCAGAAAAACCTGCAACAATCATCTTTGGCTTATGTTCACGAGCAAGCGCTTCAACCTGATCGTAGTCGATTTCACCCGTTTGCTCATTCAAACCGTACTGCACGGCGTTATAGATACGACCGGAAAAGCTTACTGACGCACCATGCGTCAAGTGACCGCCGTGAGCCAAGCTCATTCCCAATACCGTATCGCCGGGAGAGCAAAGCGCCATATAAACAGCAGCATTGGCTTGCGAACCTGAATGAGGTTGAACGTTTGCGTAGTCAGCACCAAACAACTCTTTAGCACGATCAATCGCTAGCTGCTCAACCACGTCAACATGCTCACAACCACCGTAGTAACGCTTACCCGGATAGCCTTCAGCATACTTATTCGTTAATGCAGAACCTTGAGCCTCCATCACGCGAGGGCTGGTGTAGTTTTCTGATGCAATCAGTTCAATGTGTTCTTCTTGACGCGTTGCTTCAGCAGTAATTGCATTTGCTATTTCATCATCAAAGCCAGCTATAGTCATATCACGAGTAAACATTCATCGCCTCTATCATTCAGGAAAAAATAAGCCTCAAAACGGTCATTCCCTAGTCATTCTTCAACTCTTGTAATGAGCCATATAGAGTGAACAGAATTTGATCGTTCAAAAAAGCGCCATTTTATACGATTATTGTGTGAACTTCATCAATCATTTTTGTCGAAAATAATGTAACACAAACACTAAGCTGACTAAGCCAACAGCGCCCGCAACAACAAAGGTAGAAAAATACCCCAACATGCCAGCCAAGAGACCTCCCAGAGCCGCCGCCAAACCAGAGACCAAGACTTGAATACTGGCCTGAACGGTAAAGTCTGCACCTTCATGTCCGGAACGACATTGCGCCATCATCAGCGAGAAAAGGGCTACTGTAGACATGCCGTCGACTGCTTGCTCGAATATACTTAGACCATAGACCCCAAGAATCCCAACCCAGTGCAGGTCCACTAGCGTATAGAGAGCAATTCCCACAGCCTGGGCCAAGCCAGCAATAAGCATCATATTCTTTGCCCCCAGACGAAGGTATAAATACCCGCCTAAAGCAGCCCCCAGCAAACCCGCAATAGAAGACCATAAAGTGATCGTTGCCAAGTCCCCTAGCGAGAAGCCACTATCGATCAGCAAGGGCTTGATCATTACCGAGCCTAAGGAGTCTGCCAGTTTATAGGTGATTAGCACCAATACCCAAGCAAGCATATTTGAACGCTTAAAAAAGCCCTTGTAGACAGTTAGAGGCAATGCCCTAGCCATGCCTTTATCAGCAACACCTGCATCAAAGTTATTGGTCACCTTTGGGTAAACAGGGATAGCTCCAGTGAAGATTGGCAACATTAGTAGAACTAACAACAAGGCCATAAGCTGCATACTCAGACTCCAACCAAAGTGGTCTATCCCTAGTAACAAGCCGCTACCACTTAAAATCATTCCCAACTTAAAACCTGTTACCTGGACACTGTTTCCGATTCCCCTGAAACGCTCTGCTAGAACTTTCACAGCCAAACCGTCGGTTGCAATATCCTGAGTCGCGGCCGAGGTATTCACCAGTAGAATTCCGATGAGAAAAATAACAATCAAGGGGCCAAACAAGCTTTCATAGTTAGACATAGAAGCTAATAAGAGCAATCCGACAAGCAATAACTGCATCGCTACTATCCAGGTTCGATGCACGCCTATACGAGCCCAACCGATACGATCAACATAGGGAGCCCAAATAAACTTTAAAGCCCATGGCAAGGCAAGGAGTTTGATCAGTCCGATATATTCCAGCGACACGCCCTGGTCTCGCATAATGGCCGGAAAAGCATGAGCTAGCACTCCCGAAGGAAGGCCTTGAGAAAAGTACAGCGCAAACAGGACGGCTAGGCTGGCGACGGGCACGTTATATTCTCCTAAATCATCGATCTTGACGAGCAGCTCTTGCCATCAGCGTACTGACAAAGAAGCTCAAATGCGGGCAAAACTATCATCCAAGCGACCTACTTCACAAGCCCATATTTTTGTCTAAATCGTCATTTTTGCTTCACAAAACTGTCACACCCAAAAGCTAGCCTGAGCTCCAAATAAGGTGAGATGCAAAACAGTAAACATTTCGAAACTTTATCGATGCCAGTTAGGAGACACACTATGCAAGCACATGAATCTCAGAACCCGAGCACTTTTGAGCAAGAAAATTCTCTGGAAGCCATCCATGTAGACTTTATGGATATCGCTCACGAACTTCATCAAAAGCAAAGCGAATCAAAGAAAAAAGATCGTGCAAAGCGCCGCTCCCAAGCAAGAAGAGCAATTGAAGATCATCAGGAGAAAAAGCGTTTAGAGGCAGAGCTTAAAGAGTGGTGGGACGATTTATAACGTTCGTTTTGGCCCAATAGCTAGGCGCTACAGGATTACCAAGTCGCCCTCGTTACCTTGGTCCTCAACTGGTCGACGGCCTTCAGTTAAATAAAGAGCATCGTTGTGGAAGTCTACGTATAGGTGGCAGTCCATCACGCTATCGGTTATTTCACTGCTAATGGAAAAGTGACGAACAATCTCTTCACCATCGCAGTGAAAGTGTTTCATATCTGACTTACTCATCACCTCGGGCAAACCGATAGCCAACCGACAATTATGCTGCACCAAGCTATTTTTTATTCTACCTAGAAAACGGTTGGCCAATTCACAATTCCAATCTTCTTGAAAACTTGGGTCACCAATTCTATCTACATCAACTATCGGCATAGTTTACGCTAATAGTAAACGCGGTGTTTTTAATAGCAAAGAAATTGTCAGGTCTTCAGAGCCTGCCGTAATATACGAAGCCATCACTTCTCGGGAATATGAACTTCTATCCGTTACTTCTATTTGACAGCCCAAGCTTTCAAACTGCTTAACACAAGCTGCATCAAATATTTCGGTAATCAGCGCTTTTGCTTGTTCGCTCATAATTCATCTAAACCCAATTTGGCTAGTTGCACCCAAAAAACAAAAGCATACCAAGACTATCCATTTGTTCAGTGTAACCAAAGCATAGCGACTTTCCTATTATTTGCATACTGACGTGAACTTGAAGACATTTCTACTATACTTCTTTAATGCCATCGCACCACGTCACCATATTTCGGAAGTTTGAATGACGTCTCCCAAAAAACTGACTATTGGGCTATTTTTTCTCTGCACTCTACCTTTTTTACCTAATATGCTAGGAATTGACTTTGGCGCTGCGCCGACAAAAGTCGATATAGTGACAACACAAAGCTCGATGCTGGAAGCGCTGCAGGGAGCTATCCTACATACCATTCTCGAATGGAGCGCAATTTCTATTGCCTGTATCGGCGCTATCTTTGCGTTTGTTCATTACTACTATCATCGTAATATTACACTCCCTATCATGGGGCTTGCATTGCTCTCGGCAGCATCGATCGACATTTTTCATACCTTGGCATCAGCAAGAGTGATCGATGCTCAAGCCCAGAACACTGATTTTATTCCTTTTACCTGGGCGCTTTCCCGCCTTTTCAATGCTTCAATCATGACCGTCGGGGCGGCACTAAGCTTATGGGCTTTGTATCACAGCAATAACCCCCCCTGTACAAGCATCTAAAGCTACTTCCTTTAGCGATAGTTTTTTTGTTGGTTCGGCCTTCGTAAGTGTTTATCTAGCCTCGGTGAGCGAAAACCTACCGCAAACCACTTTCCCTGGCGAATTGATAAGCCGCCCCTATGACATCCTTCCACTAGCGACATACTTATTAGCCGCCACATTGTTCTGGACCTGGTTTCAGAAAGAACGCGACCCCGTCAGCCTGGCGTTTTTATTAAGCTGCATTCCAGAGTGCNTAACCCAACTGCATGTGGCATTCGGCTCTACGCAACTTTTCGATAACCATTTCAATATCGCTCATATACTGAAAATTGTTGCTTACCTTTCTATGCTAGCAGGCATAACTCGCAGCCTAATTTTCAACACCGCCACCTCATCAACAGATAGCGGCCCCCGCGAAACACCCCCTCTTACACATCAACATATCAGAACTTCAAAAACTGAACGTGCGAAGCGCCCTATAAGTCTACTAATCCCCTCAGTTACATTCTCTTTAACACTCATTGTCGGCACCATCATCAGTATTTCTGTGTATCTGGATCATATCGCCCAAATAAAGAAAAAGAACCTACAGGAGCTTGAGCACGAAGCTGAGATGCTTGAGTCGAGCTATCAATCCATATTTCAAAGAAGTGCCCAAGACTTAGTTTCCCTGGGCAAGCACTATGCCATTCAAGCCTATGTGCAAGGAGGCATCACTGAGTCTGAGCCAGTCAATCGCACTCTCGAACACTACTTGCTTTTAAATCCAGGCGTAGTAAATATCAAGCTAGTCGCCAAAAGACCGGACAGTGTAATTGGCTGGGAAGTTCTTTATACAAGCCACAAGGCTGACAGCAAGAGCGGAGAGGAAAGCTCAGACACCTTTCTAACAAGAGACCTAGCTACACTGAAGCAAAGTGGCAAGTTAAAATCGGGGGAGATTTACTTTTCTGATATCTACCTAAGTCCAGATCTAGTTGAGCTGGAAACAGAAAAGGTCTTTTCAAGCGTTTCAAACGCGTTATTCAAGGTTCTGGACGATACAGCCAGCTATGTATTAATCGCAACGCTTAAGCCAATGGCTATTATCTCTGGTTTGCCTCGCTACAATAGCAATAGACAGTTCTATATCAGTGACGCTGAAGGTGAATATCTTTATCAGGAAAGCTCTTCAGATAATAGTTCATCATCACATGATAAAAACTTACTTAGAGATTTCCCCGAGCTCACTCAGCACTTTCAGTCAGGCACCAACAAGCTGACGTTTACGCAGTTAAAAGACAGTACCAATACTAAATACTCTGCGTATTACAAAGTATTAAAAGGTGGTGCGACTTATGGCAGCCCACAACTCCATATTCTACTATCATCCTCACATCAACAGCTTGCATTAGCTCTGGAAGGAACTCGCAACAAAAGCCTGCTTATAGGTTTATCGCTAGCTTTAGTTGCCTTAACGGCTGCCATTTTAATCTCTCGCAGAATTACCCGCCCTCTCTCGAGATTGACTGAAACACTCGAACGCTATGAGCAAACAGGCGAAATTGACTACCTACCCGTGAACGAGAATAACGAAGTAGGTATTTTTGCCAGAAGCTTTCATAAAGCCCTACAGAATATTGACGCCTCAATAAATGAACTA
>NZ_LWFE01001055.1:0-6212 GCF_001635675.1 Oleiphilus sp. HI0061
AAAATCGTTTGATCATTACCTTGGCGTATATCGCGCATGAGTAGTCCAGGATTGGCCATGCACTGAATACGCCAGCGTCCCCATTGACTCAAATAGGGTAGCCAAAAGAAACGACCTTGATTAACGAGATAGTCGTCGGGTAAATACTTATTCACGATCATCAGATCCCCGCCACATAAAAGGCCTCAGTAATAAGGGCATCGTCATAGTCGTGAACAACCGTCAACCGTGGCAAGAAGTCCATTAGAAGAATGTCTAGGGTCGCTCGACAGATTTCCATGGTTAGTTGTGACTCTTCCTCTTGGCAGAATTGATCACAATAAACACGCCAGATGTCGCTAGCCATATTGACGAATCGCCAGCCTTGTTCGACTGCTCGGGGTAGAAAGTACGCGGTAAAGCTGGGTCCATTGTCGGGGTAGGTAAAGGAATCATATTGAGTCAGTATCTCCCTGAGTGCTGACTCAGACTGCACGCCGTAAAACGATGTGTGTTGACGAAAGAAGCGCCCGTATATATGGTCATTTGTCGATTGGTGAATTTGATCTAAGAGTTGATTAGACTCATTCTGATTACCCACGAACACCGACATTAGTCGGATTCTAGCGGTTTCAAATGCATCAAAAATCTCAGAAAACGCGTACAGTTGATCCAGACTTAATCGCTGCATTTCATCGACAATCAGAACGATCTGATAAGTTTGATAAAGGCTAACTAAATCCAAGGCATGTTGTACGAAGCGTGCGGCCAAAACATCCGATGAGTCGGATTTCGATACAGGCACATTGACGCTCAAGCATAGATTGTTAAAGACGCCTCGTATGGTTTTTATATCACGACGATTGATGGAGGTATAGATCACCGGAACGCGACGTTGTTGACGATTACGCAAGCGATCAACGAGACGACGTACGGCAAAGGATTTTCCAATTCGTGCCGGCCCAATAATATAGCCGCCGGTTCCTCCGGTCCATAGCCAACGTTTCACTGTTTCCTCTAATTGGAGCGATGCTTGAGTATCGAATACGACCTCTAGCGGTGTATCGATGAGGGGGTGAAAAGGCATTTCCTGGGACGTCATGATGGTTCTCCAGGATGGCTAAAAGCCGTCTGACTAGACCATGTGGCATTGGCTTTAGCTTGGCGTTTCGCTTTTACACGTTCTGGCTGATTGAGGTCGAGGGCGTCGCCGTTCGATTGAAATGTAGTGGCTACGTGTAGCAGTCTCAACGCATGCTTTGGTTCCTGCTTGTGTTTAAGTAGATAGTGCAGTAATCCCGCTAAGGGATCACGCGCCTGAATTTTATCGTGGCGAATTAATTTGTTGATGTATTTTCGGATCGTGATGGAGTGGGGGAATCGTTGCCAGGAACGTGAGCAGGTTGCTACGCCGATAGGCCTGCCCATTTCGGTGTCGACCTCAAACTTGCGAATATCACGCGCATCCATATTCGCGTAGACATGTGTTTCGCTTGGCGCTAATCGAGCGAGGTCGCCAAGGTAGTAATGCACGCGTTCAAAATACAAATAACATTGCCCGCTGTCGCGATTTCGCTTAATGGGTAATCGTAACCGGAGGCGGAACGGGTTGCGTGGCACGCCAATGTCTTCAGAGACACTGGGGTGCCAGTGATGTTGCCATTGATGCGCAAACAACGTTAGAGGGGAAGATCCGGCATTTCTTCCGCCTTTACTTAGTACGTTATGTTGAGTCAACACAATGCTAAGCGCTTCTTCAAACGTTTGCAGACTGATGGCAGGAGGTTTAGTTCGGTTTTTTGCATCTTCTCGCTTAGGGTCACGCGGATGCGATCCTGTCGTCGAAGGTAATTTATGACTATGGTGGCGATTAATATAATCAAAGGCACGTTCAACTTCACTCCGCGCGACAGGATGTTTCGGATGCCCAAACTCAAGGGTCGCCCCTTGATCAACGACAACAAGCTGTTCAATCGCCTTTGCGTGATGCATCCAGGCATTGTCAAGTGCAATGCGTTCGAATACAAGGGGCGATAAGTCAGGTAAGGACGATGGAAAAGTGGCACCCGGGTCGTAAGTAAATAAGGGGGAAGTGAGTGTCATCGGCTGCCAAGATTGCAGACAGTTATCGAGTAGTGTCTGTAGATCGAGGGCACTAGGATGGTCTGTGAGTGATAGGTGGTATCCAAGATAACACGAAGAGGCCACGTCTACTGCGATTAGTAAAGTCGCGCGAGCTAATCGCAGAGGGATTAATTCATCATTTAAACAGAGAGTCAGCCGTCCCTGGAAATCAATGACCTGCTCATCAATTTCGACACGATCCATGACCTGCAAAGGGGGCTGGCTGGCTGGAAATTTCATTCGAGCTGTGCGCTCTCGTGCTTGAAGCGCATTCGCGAGCTTTTTATGAATATGACGACGTAAGGATTCGTAACCGTACTTATTTGTGGTATAGGGGTAGCGATCGTGTGGCCAGTGTGCATCGACCAGACACTGTTTGTACATGCCAAAAATGGAATGAAGTAATAAGGTTGGTGCGTATCGTGCTTTTTTCAAGTGCGCAGCAATAGCCTCATCGATCATGACTTCGATACTAGGCAGTTCGCTGAGCAAGGCTTGAAACGCCCCTTTTTCACCGCTAGGTTTGAGCACGCTTGGCAGCGCAATAAGTCGTTCATTTGCTTTGAGATGTTGATGGGGAATTAGCGCTTTTGTCAACGGCCATTGACCGTCATGATCCTCGGTAAAACAACGATTAAGTAACTGAGTGATCCGGCCAGGGGATAAGGCGACACGCTCTGCTACGTGGTTAAGTGCGTCGCCATTTAGTACGCAACAAGCTACTTGTTGGTTACGTAGGAACGTACTTCGCACAGAAACCGGTAAGGCATCGACCTCAACCAATGGCCAATTATTGTAATCGTAGTAGTGCGGCGCTAGCGCGAGGGCATGTCGCCAACGGGACATCGGGATAACTCCAGATCATAACTGAGTCGACATTGGGTTAAATTCCCCTGAATTTTGCCGCGATGAAGTAGCCTGAATAAGGCAACTTCACTCATTGCGCGCGATTCACGGTCCAAAGGGTGTAACCAGTGACGTAAGGGGAAGGTCTGGCCTAGGGGCCACTCAAGCAGAATATTTAATTCGTGGTTGTCGGTGTTTACATGACGCGCACGATATAGCACGCGAACGATACGCCACCAATTTAATGCTTCCGTTTCACGTTCACGGGCTGATTCGTTGGCAATAAGTTCAAAGATTAGATTATGTAACTGGCAGAATGCTTTGAGTGCGGCAAGCTTTTCGTCATCCCATTCACCCCGCGGTTTAAGTTCGATAATGTAGCGACCATCACGTTTTAATACATAGGCATCGGGCCGATAGGGCACGCCTCGGTACCGAAGTTTTAGCGGTTGAGGAATGTAACTAACCACGCGAGGGTCGCCTTCTTGCAGGGCAGCATATAGGTACTCGTCATAGGAGTGAAATTCAGCGGCACCGGGATATTTGATCATTGCTTGGAGGCGACATTCGACCGCCGTGCGAAATGCGCGACCGTTGGTATGTTGTTGTGGCACTAAACTCTCAGCGGTGACAAGTCGCGCTAATCTTAGCTGCTCTCGCGTCATGTACACATCCTCAGTAGACCGAAGAGACTGTTATTTTACGTGGTAAACAACACATAAAAATAGCCTGTATTTCTGCACCAATAACCCATACATTGGTACATAGTTACTATACCTTTGTTTCTAATGGTTATTTGTTCTAGTAAGAGTGCTGTTTGGCTAAAAATAGTGGCTATAATTACCTTTAACTTGCTCCAAAATTAGGAGGCAAAAATGGAACACTTATTTGAAAAACCAAAGCAGTTATTTGAATACCGTGTTTTTGCGCAAAACCGTGAAACTTCAGGTTACCTATGCTCTTACACTTGGAATGAGTTAATCGACCATAGAGCATCGCTCTTCAACATTGATAGTAAGTACCCAAGATATTTGGTAAAGCCAGAGATATTGACGCTACTTAATAATGAAAAATATTTACCCAGAAGGTTGTTGTTAGATTTAATGTGGAGTACTGGAGCAACTGTTTCTGAAGTTCTAGGTTTAAAGCGTGAAAGCTTTAAACGGTCAGGAAGTGTTATTTTGAAGCGGCTTCATAGTAGGGCTGGGAGGCCCACAAAAGCTCAGCAAGAAATGATCTCATCTCGATCTATCTCAATTAAAGATTCGGATCTAAAAGATCGTATTGAGTCTTACATTATTGGAAACCAAATTAAACACAATCAAAGACTTTTCGGTGTGGATCGACATACTGTAAATCGTCATATACATAAACTGGTCGAACGTTCGGGAGGCTCCCCCTTTAATATAACCGCTGAAACCTTTAGACATAGCTTTGCAGTGCATCTAATGCTCTCGGGAGTACCTCAAACTAGAATCAGAAAACTTTTGGGCTTAAAAAAGTACCATCAAATAGAAAAATATGAAAGAGCCATTCCCGAAGATGTTGATGATGTTTTAAGAGGTGTACTAGATAATTACCAATACCTGTGTCTTTATCTTTCTGAAAGCGGACGTTGGCGGTTTTTGTTTACTTTGGTCAAATTAGGCTAGTAATAGCTCTCTTAAGTCATAGCGTTAACATCATGTAATTTTTTGTAAACTTATGCTACATGAGTCACGGATTGCATTAGTGAATGATGTTTAAATGGACGTCCATTTTTTACGTACGTCAATCTATTGCCGGTGAAGTGTGTCGGCAGAATTTAACAAGGAAATTGTTTATGTCTAAGTTACTATGCGGTCTAGCAGCCGGTATTCTAGTAATCAGCTCTACAACAGCTAACGCTGGATTAATTGGAGATACGGTAGATATTAAAGACAGGTTTGGCACACAATCAGCCGTTGTCGGGGCAGGGAGTGAGACGCGCACAGGTGGGTATGGTTTTGGAGTAAGTCATTTTATCAACTTGTCGGACAACGAGCTCTCAATTGGACTGGTTAATAGCTCAGCGACTCAGTGGGACTGGTCTGGATCAAATGGTGATTTCTGGGAAGTTCTAAATATGGATTCTGTTGTAGACTCTTCAGCAGTAATTTCAGGTTTTTCACAAGTTACAGGCCATTCTCTATATAGCTTTGATACATCGTTTTCAGACCACGGTATCCGAGTTGATATGGCAGGATTAAGTCCTTTTAGCATTGCTTCCGGGGATTTCGTTAGCTTTGATTTTTCCTTTGACTTTAAAGCGGTTAGTGTTCCTGAGCCAGCTACATACTCGCTGCTAGGTCTCGGGCTTCTAGCTATGGGGTTTGCGCGTCGTAAAGCTAAATAGTAGTCCAGAGTTTAGCGCAGCAGCAGCTCGGGGGAAGCCCTGAGCTTCCTCGAGAGATAAGGCTTAAGAAGCAACTTTCTTAAGGCTCTTCCTTTTTTGAATGGCGGCGATACATAGCTGTAATTACTTCGAGTTCTATGAAGGCTCATTTTCGAGCTATGTCAGTCATCGATCTTATTGTATAGCAGATTACTAAATGAATAGGGCGTTATCTTGGGTTAAATTGTATTGTTATTCCTTAACGAACAGCTTGTTAATTCTTATTCAGATTTTTTAGCGCATCATTAAGCATTTCCTCTGGCGGCTCTTCATATATAAGAGTTGTTGAGGCGTTTACATGCCCAGCAATTTTCTGAGCCACTTTAACTGACTTCTTCTGTTTATGGATCACATCTGTTATCAGTGAACGGCGACCACTATGTGAACTTGCTTTCTCGATCCCGGCCCAATTTCGGAGCATGAGAGCCATATGTTCCTGAAGTGTATTAGGAGAGTAGGGGCCACCTTTCTGGGTGATAAAGAGTGGATCACCAGGCTTTAGGTGTGATTCTTTTGATATACGAATTTGTAAATACTCAGTAAGAGCCCGCCTCAAATCAGTATCAACCATGGGAAGATCACGGGATTTACCTTTATGTTGTTTCACAGGAGGATAGAAATCTTCAGGGTTTACGTCAGCACCTACCTGAACCAGTTTTTCAACTTGACGTATCATTTGATCAAATGCTGACTTCTTAAAGCTGATGGTTTTGCGCTCATATTTACTCTTTGAGCGTTTCATGGCATCAGCGCCTTTCGTATACGAGGCGGGTAAGGTCATCACCTGAAGTAATGTGAAGTCGCAACGAGAAGTTAGTTGTGCAATCTCTTTTATTTGTAGCAAAGCAAT
>NZ_LWFE01001056.1:0-6603 GCF_001635675.1 Oleiphilus sp. HI0061
AGATAAAGATAGAGTGGTTGGCTACGGTGCTTGGAGTTTTTCCTAAGCTAGCGTATTTATAAAAGGAGAAAGGCCTTGAATGAACAGCATCAGCAGCAACTGATCGCTATAGCACAAGCATCTATCAGGCATGGTTTAGATCACGGTAGGCCTTTGTCCGTTCAAATGGGTGACTATGATGCTGAGCTAGTAAAAGAGTTTGCCAGCTTTGTTACATTGAAAATTAGCGGAGAATTACGCGGCTGTATAGGTTCTCTTCAGGCTTATCGGCCTCTAGTGCTCGATATTGCAGAGAATGCTTACCGTGCAGCATTTAATGACTCCCGCTTTTCGCCTATGTCACAGAGCGAATACGAGAAACTCCAATATCATATTTCTGTACTAAGCACCCCAGAGCCGATGCAGGTGAATTCAGAGCAAGACTTACTATCTCAACTACGTGTCGGTATAGATGGCCTGATATTGACGTTAGGTAATCGAAGAGCAACTTTTCTACCCTCTGTCTGGGAGCAGCTGCCAGATAAGTCTGATTTTTTAAATCACCTTAAAGCCAAAGCTGGATTGACGTTGGACTATTGGAATGAATCAATAGAACTTGAACGTTACACTGTAGAGAGTTTTGGTGATTAGCCCTATAGATAAGGATCTTATTAAGATAGTATTTATGACTGTTCGCAATTAAGCCCTGCCGGAGAGTCCTTTTGTTATCATCACTTTTTTCTAGAAAGCGTCCCAACAAAAAAAACGACATGCTGAATGAAGGTCTTCAGTTAGCCATGGCTTTTGGTAAGAACTGGCAGGTATCAACACAGGAACGCTTCGCTAAAAAATACCCAACTCTCTCGGCCACGGAACTGGACGAATATAATCAACTGTTTTTATCAGCGCTTAAATACGCCCATGACACAGCTTTTGTTTTGGCGACCAACTTTAAAGCGCATAACAATATCGAAAAGTTTAAGGAAATATATTGCGCAAAGTACAACTGGGTGTCAGAAGAAAATCTAAAGCCTTTATATAAACAAGGGCTGTATTATGTCGAGCGACAATTGGGCTAAGAGTAAAAGCAGGCGTTTTTACTCTTAGTCTAAATATCATGGCCCTAAATATCATTTTTCCACTTTATCTTATTCTTCTTAGCTCTTATGAAAAACGCGATATCGTTGTTTACCCAGTTCTTTATCTTAGGTTGCACTAGTTTTGGTGGGCCAGCCGCTCACTTAGGCTACTTTCGTAAAACCTTCGTTGAAAACAAAAAGTGGATTTCCGAATCTTCATATAGCCAGCTAATCGCTTTAAGCCAGTTTCTACCTGGCCCCGGATCTAGTCAGGTAGGATTCGCTATAGGCCTTCATCGTATGGGCTTACTTGGAGGAGTCTTGGCTTTTGTAGGGTTTACCCTGCCTTCTTTCCTAATCATGCTGCTAGTAGCCGTGGGTTTAACGAGCTTTGGTTCCAACGCTATTCTAGATTCTCTTATTCACGCATTTAAGTTACTTGCAGTTGCGGTAGTGGCTGACGCAGTATTATCGATGGGGAAGTCCTTTTGCCAAACTAAAACAACGCAACTACTGGCATTCGTTACATGCCTCATCATATGGCTTTTCCCCATTCCGTTTGTACAAATACTCTGTATTTCGGCTGCCGCAATGT
Organism: Oleiphilus sp. HI0061; assembly: GCF_001635675.1. NCBI lineage: Bacteria > Pseudomonadati > Pseudomonadota > Gammaproteobacteria > Oceanospirillales > Oleiphilaceae > Oleiphilus > Oleiphilus sp. HI0061. Next base: position 1,654 of record NZ_LWFE01001056.1, read on the forward strand.
TTGGTTTATTTTCTTTACGTAGCAAGTCTGTAGAGAAAGCTGGCCGTATCGGTTTGTCATTTTCATTCAGTACATTATTTTTTATTGTGCTCTTCGTTGTGTGCCTATCCGGCGCTCTAGATGGCTTTGCCTTGTTTTCTGAAACCTTCCTCGCTGGTAGTTTAGTCTTTGGTGGTGGCCATGTGGTGCTGCCTTTACTACAAGATTATTTCGCCCAATCCATAGGACATGAAAGCTTTATCACCGGTTATGCGGTCGCCCAAGCGTTGCCAGGGCCCTTGTTCACTTTCGCAACGTACTTAGGGGCGATGAGTTACGAGAGCCCGCTAATAGGCGCATTTATTGCTACATTGGGGATTTTCTTGCCGGGGTTCTTACTTGTCTTAGCGTTTAACCAACACTGGAAAGTTTTGGCCGAGCATCCAAGAGTGTCGGGTGCCATTGTGGGTGTTAATGCAAGCGTGGTGGGTTTATTAGCAGCAACGCTCTATAGCCCTGTATTTATTACTTCTGTAAAAGAGCCTATAGATATGGCCGTTGTCGCAAGTATTTTTGTTTTACTGCGTTCCTTCAAACTGTCAATTATTCGGATCATTCTATTGGTTCTTGTTTATGGTTTGTTACGTGCTTGGTTTTCATAAAGTAGTGTAATAAGCAAAGCCACTAAACAATCGTTACTTCCACTGCCAGGGTTCTTCTTCAATGTATTTCTAGTCAAAGGTTGCACTATCTATTAATATATATATGTGCAACTTGAGGATGATTATATGGCCAACCCAAATGTTACGTTACGAGTTTCTGGCAGCTTACGCAGCCACTTAGAAGAATGTACCGGCTTAAACGGAGAATATGAGACTCCCAGTGAGTATTTACGAGATCTTATTCGTAGAGATATGGAGCGGAAAGATTCGGCTAAGTGGGAACGTGTTAGGTCTTCTTTAAATGAAGGCTTGAGATTTGAAGAAAGCGAATTTAAACCAATAAAACGAGATGAATTTAAAAATAGAGCTTTGAAAAGAAATGGCCTAAAAAATGACGATTGAAGCTAAATACTCCCCTTTAGCCATGGCTCAGCTAGATAGTATTTGGGATTATGGTTTTCAACGATTTGGAGAAAACCAAGCTGACAAGTATATTGATGGGCTTTTTGACGCTATAGATGAAATTTCAAACACCGGTAAACACAATGGTTTAAGACCCCGAGTTTTTCCTCTTGATATGATCTCAGACATCACAACTGAAAGTATTCATTTTACTCGTTATGAGAATGAGGTGATTTACCTGAAGGAGCTTAAAAGTGGTGGGGTAGGTGTCATAAGTATACTTGGTGTAAGAATGGATACGCCGAATAGGCTCAAGGAGATATTGGCTAACCCGTTATCGGTAATTTAATAAAGCTGCGTGCTCAAAGTCAAAAATCTGCGACAGCCTTAAATCAGGACAATGAGGCCATATTGATAATGGCCTATTAGGTGTGCCTGTGGCACTTTAACGACCAAGCCGACCATGTCTGTTAAAAACAGGCTACGATTGAAAACTTCATACCCCTAGCCAGACATTGCTTACTTATACCTAGCTTTCCTCGCGATAGCATTCGCAGTGCTTTGATAAGGCGAAAACTCTTCAACATGGGTTTTGTTCTCTTTAAATTTTCCATGCTTGGCGACAGCTCGGTCCAGGTAGACTCTTCGGTGAGCCGGGTATTCCATGCTGAGTCGTGAGTATTGGGATTGTGCTTGTTTAGATAGCATCCATTCTAAAAAATCTTGCGCGAGTTCTTTATTGTCGGAATCGGCTACGACGCCTGCGCCGGTGATATCGATATGCACACCGCCGTCTTTCTGTTCAGGCCAGAAGAGTTTTATTTTTGAATTCGGGTGAGTCAAAAGGTGACGAGGCAAGTAATAGGAGTAGGCAATTGTTAGCTCACAAACTCCTGTTTCCAGTGCAGTGAATAATTCCAAGTCGTCAGATACAGGTGAATGGGCGAGATTGCTTATCCAGCCTTTCATTACCGTCTGCATTTTTGCTTCGCCATAACGGTGGCTTAGGTCTGCTAGCAGTGATTGGGAATACTCAGTTCTTGATGAGCGTAAACACAGCTTGCCTTTCCATTTACTATCGGCGAGAGCGGCGTAGGTGTTGGCATAAGTCTGCAGTTCAGATTCGCTAAGCTTTTCAGGGTGATAAGCAATCGCCTGGGCGCGTTTCGCTATTGCAAACCAGTCATCATCTTTTGAACGAAGGTGTTCAGGCAGTGTTTTTTTCAGGATACGAGAAGAGATACTGGCAAGCACGCCTTTTTGAGAGGCCAGTGACAGATTGAGTGCGCCTGTCGTTAGGAAGATATCCGCCGGGCTTTCCTCTCCTTCAGCTTCGAGCTTTCGGATGAGTGCTTCACTGCTGTTAATGGTGTAGCTGACCGAAACACCTGTTTCAGAAGCGTAGCGATTGAACATCGGTGTTAGATAACTCGCATTACGCGATGAGTACACCATAAGCTCTTCGGCTTGAGCGGGGGTGAAGCAGAAAGGAAGGCTAATACTTATCACCAGCAGTTTAAGTGGTCGAAAAAGTCTCATGTTTATGTCCGTTCGGGTGCGATGGTATTGAATAAGGCTTGCTTATGATGGGGATGCCCAGCGACGAATTAGGTTGTGATAAAGGCCGCTTAAGGTCGTGACTTGATTATGGTCAGAGCCAAGTTCCGCGCTTAGGTTTTGAATGCTTTGGTCGAGTTCATAAAGCGTTTGTCTTTGGCTATCTTCACGCACCATGCTTTGCGTCCAGAAGAACGATGCTAGGCGTTGCCCTCTTGTGACGGGGCTAACCTGATGCAAACTGGTGGAAGGGTAGAGCACCATATCCCCCGCTTCTAATTTGACACTTTGTATGCCGTACTGAGTATGAATTTGGAGCTCGCCACCTTCATATTCTTCTGGCGAATTCAGAAATAAAGTGGATGAAACATCGGTGCGCATTGTTTGAGCGGTGCCCGGTATTTGCATCAGGGAACCATCGATATGATTGCCGTAGGTTTCGCCTTCTCCGTAGCAATTAAATTTTGGCGGGAAGATTTTGTCAGGCAGTGCCGCAGAGATAAAAACAGGATGTTGAGATATCTTGCGCAGAATTTCACGGCCCAGTTGTTGAGCGGTGTCGCCCAGGTCATCGAGTTGACGATTGTGTTTGACGTGAATAGCGATGCCACCGGCGGTTTGGCTGCCATCACGCCACGAGGATTTATCCAGGGCACTTCGGAATTGCTTCACTTCTTCGCTTGATAACACTTTGGGTATGACGATTAGCATAAAGGAGTCCCCAGCTTTCTAAGGTTTGCATGACGAATTTCTTGGATTGTACGACAGCCCGTCATCGCCATGGTGTATTCAAGCTCCTCTTTGAGTAGCTTGATCAGGTGAGCGACACCTAAGGCACCGGCAATGCTTAAGGCATAGACTTGCAAACGTCCAATCAGAACGGCATCAGCGCCTAGGGCAATGGCTTTGAATATATCGGCACCACTACGAATGCCACTGTCAAAAAGAATCGGGTATTCATCGCCCAAGGCTTGGCGAATGTCGGGTAGTACCGTCAAGCTTGCGGGTACGCCATCCAGGGCTCTGCCGCCATGGTTTGACACGACGATCCCTGCGATGCCTAGATCTTTTAGGTAAGTAGCATCTTCAGTGCTCATAATGCCTTTTGCCCATACCGGGACATGGCTGATCGCAATGATTTTCTTAAGCAGCTCGAGTGAAACAGCCTTTTGAACATGCTGCTGGAAAATGCCGGCTGCTCCAGCGCTTTGAACGCCGTTATTTGGGTAGTCACTTAGGTTGACTGGGTGTAATGCTTTCGGCATTTGAAAGCCGGATCGTAGTGTTTGGTGGCTGGGTGCTTGTAGTGGTGTGTCCAGTGTTAGCATAATGGCCTGATAACCGCTTAGTAATGCTCGTTGAAGCAAGTGTAGCGTTGCCTCTTCACTGTCTTGTGCATAGAGTTGAAACCAGCGAATTGCGCCTGGCTCACTTGGGGCGGTTTCCTCTAGTTTAACGCTGGCTAAGGTGCTAGAGATTAAGCCAATACCCATGGCATCGGCGGCATGCGCAGTGGCTAGCTCGCCATCCGGGTGTACGAGTTTTTGATAGGCGACTGGTGCGAGCATAAAAGGCACGCTCAAGTCTGCTTCAGCAAATTTGATATCTGTCTTACTAGTACTCATGTCTTGCAGCAGACGAGGCTGCAATGCAAGTTGTTCGAAGGCGCTGCGATTGCGGCGAAGACTTAGGTCTTTCCCACTACCGTTGGCAATATAGTTGAATCGGTCTTTGGCAATAAAGCGTTCAGCCAAGCTCTCGTAGTCCTGAGCGCAACAGACCTCCGCGGGAATATGATCCAAGGGGGCGAGTATCGTTGTTTCCTGCATCGCTATATATTCTCTTGATGATAAAAAGGGGAAAAGTGGGTGGCAGTTCCACCCACTTTTTAGTGCAAGAGGCTATAGACTAAAGTCAAGCGTCACGCGTGCGTTGCGACGGTCGCCGATGTAATTAAAGGCGCCGGATCGGTAAGCGGCCAAGTAATAATCGGTATCGAAGATGTTGCCGACATTAAGACGCAGGCTTAGGTCCTGGCTATGCTTGTAAGTCGCGAAGGCATCAAAGACTGTGTAACCTGGAATACCTCTTTCTTCATTCGCTGCGGTATCAGGTTGGCCGACAAAACGCTCGTCTTCATAAGTGGCTGTACCACCTATCGCCCATTGTGGCGTAGCCTGATATTTCACATGTAGCGAAGCAGAGGTATCTGCAAAGTTTGCTAGGGTTTTTCCTTCATCCTCTTCGTTAATGGATTCCAATACTTCGGCATCCATCACAGCAATACCTGCAGACATACTGATTTTGTCAGTGATATTCCCCGTTAAGCCAAGTTCGATACCTTCTACTC
>NZ_LWFE01001057.1:0-1483 GCF_001635675.1 Oleiphilus sp. HI0061
CTCTCTATCCTTACGCCAATGATTCCTTTAGCCTCCGCTTATGCTGCCGTTGAAACCGGTTATGGCCTTTGGCTTTGGTTTACTGTGGTTTTTCTTTACGGCATGCTACCTCTAGCTGATCACGTATTTGGTGAAGACCGCGCTAATCCAGACGACGAACTCGTTTCACAGCTCAAAGACCAAAGCTATTATGTCAATATTATGTATATTGCGACCGCCTTGCACTGGGTTTCTCTCGTTGGTATCGCCTTTGTTGTATCTCAATATAACTGGTCCTGGATCAATATACTCGGCGCTGCACTCAGTGCGGGTATTCTCAACGGCTTAGGTTTGGTTGCAGGTCATGAAATGGGGCATAAAGTGAAAGATAGAAAGCAAGTTGCCGCTGCGAAAGTCATGCTGGCTACCAGTGGTTACGGCCACTTTTTTATCGAACACAATAAAGGACACCACAAGGATGTTGCAACACCAGAAGATCCAGCATCTTCACGCTTTGGAGAGAATATTTACAAGTTTGTAAAAAGAGAGATTCCTGGTGCGTTTCGACGAGCCTGGGGGCTCGAAGCAAACCGCTTGCACCGTTTAGGAAAATCAGAATGGTCTTGGGATAACGAGATTCTGCAACCAGCAGCGCTCACCATTTCAGCCTATACCCTGATGCTTGCCTTTTTTGGCCCGGTTATGATCCCCTTCCTATTAATCTCGGCCGCTTATGGTTGGTGGCAGCTGACATGCGCCAATTATGTAGAACACTATGGATTACTTCGTTTGAAAAAAGAAAACGGCCGCTATGAGCGCTGCCAACCTCATCACTCCTGGAATAGTAATCACAAAGCATCCAACCTGGTTTTATTACACCTTCAGCGACATTCAGACCATCATGCGCACCCTACACGCCCATATCAAGTTCTTCGTGATTACGACGACGTCCCCTCTCTACCTTCTGGCTACCCGCTTATGTTTTTGGTTGCCATGATCCCACCACTCTGGTTTTCAATCATGGACAAAAAAGTCATAGATTGGGCTGGTAATGATATGGACAAAGTCAATATAGACCCAGACTCCAAAGAACTGGTCTACAACAAATATCACCAGCCACCTGTGAGTGATAAAGTCAGCGAAACAGCCGAAGCAGCTTAAGAGACATAAGGAGGTTTAGACCATGAGTCAATTTCAATGCCCTGACTGCGGCTATATATATGATGAAGCTAAAGGTGCCGAGCACGAAGGCTACCCCGCTGGCACTAAGTGGGAAGAGGTTCCTGAAGACTTTCCCTGCCCTGAGTGCTTTGTCAGAGAAAAACCAGACTTCATCGCCCTATAAAGCAATCAACTTACCCGGACAGAGCAATGCCCGGGTATTTCTACAAAAGGCCAAGCTTGATCTATATCAGCTTGGCAGCATAAATAATTTTATTTTAGAGCGAACCCGGAGCTCACACTCGTTCCCATTAATTCACCCACGCGATGCCCAGAACAACTA
>NZ_LWFE01001058.1:0-12128 GCF_001635675.1 Oleiphilus sp. HI0061
TGACTAAGCTCTGTGGACATACAATCATCAGCACCTAGCTCACACGCTAGAAGTCGCTGATCAAGCTCCATATTGCGGCTAAGCACAATAACCGACATAGACTCAAGTTCTAGTGGGCATTCGCTCTTAATTTTGTCTAAAAAAGCTAAATGGGAGTTATTGCCGGGCATATCATCTATCAAAAGCAATTGATTATCGCTATATGCAGCGTGTGTCAATAAGCTTTCATAGGTCTGGCAATGCGTTAACTTGAAGTCTAACTGAAGGGAACGAATTGAATCACTGATAGTTGATGTATTGTATACAATGACGCCATACTTTTTTGACACGGTTGTCTCCTATATCCGAGGCACTAGTTACCTAAAAAATACAACTTACTGCTCCAATTCACGCCTTACGTCAAATCCCTTTCGGCGCACCTTGAAACAGGTAGATACAGCTCAACTCATTTAAGTTTAATAAGTATTTAGGTTTTATGGGTAATCTTCTTTCATAAATATAGGAAGCTTTTTCAGGTTTTACAAAGAAAAGCTTCAGAATTCTGACAAAAAAAAACCGACTACTTAGTAGTCGGTTTTGAATCAATCAATTAGCTAAACTTTAACGCTTACCTGAACGACGCAATGCCGCAGGCGTGAAGTCCTTACTCTTAAAGCTCTTTGAGTAGTCATAGCGAATAGGAATCTCATTAGCTAAACCACCTACAATATATCGACCAGACAACAAGTCGTGCAACGATTCTGCTGTTGTAATATGAGCTTTCACATCATAAAAGAACTTGTTATGAGCCTCACCAAAACGCCATAGCTCTCCACGACCATCATAATGATCTGCAACTAGGATTGCCCAAGAGTCCTCATCAATATAGAAAGTACGCTTTGAATATACATGACGCTGCCCTGCTTTAAGGGTACCGGTAACTTTCCACACCCGGTGCAGCTCGTATCGCATCACTTCTTGATCTAGGTGACCTGCTTTGATGATATCGTCATACTTGATACTCTTATCATCCATCGCATAGGAATTATAAGGAACGTATAGCTCCTGCTTTCCTTCTAGAGCCCAGTCATATCGATCCATCGCGCCATTGTACATATCGAAGTTATCGGTAGTACGCAAACCATCCGCCGCGGTTCCTGGTCCATCATATGCAACCTGAGGAGCTCGACGAACACGTCGCTGACCAGCGTTATATACCCACGCTCTACGTGGTTCTTTAACTTGGTCAATTGTTTCGTGGATAAGTAGAACGTTACCCGCCAAACGAGCCGGTGAAGCTACGCGCTGCTTAAAATACCAAAAGACGTTTTTATCTCCATTCTTTGCAGCATCCGTCAATTCCAATCGCTCAGAATAATGTTCTACGAAACGAATTGGTGAGAAGTCTCCTGATTCAGTAGGTGTAACCTGTACGTAGTCACGAACAAAGCTTCCCCCTCTTGAACGCATAATATGGTTCCAAACAACTTCTTTAGCATTCTTTGGAATTGGGAAAGGAATTGCACCTTTATAGCCTTGCACGCCATTCCCGTCATCAACCATTTCAGCATTAGTCGCATTATGCTTGAAATACTCACCGAATTTATCAATATAACCAACTGAACGATGAGTAGGATACACCTTCATTTTATAAGTAGAGTATCGCTCCAGGGTCTTCTTCTGACCATCAGACAACTTATCTGCATACTGAGCCATATTGTCTTTAGTAATCGTGAACAAGACCTGATCCGAAGCAAAAGGATCCGGATAAGGTTCACCCACCTTATAATCAGCAGGTGCTTCTACACCACCCGTCCACTCAGGAATTGTTCCATCTGCATTCCCTGCTTTTTCTGCACCAATTGGCGTTAATTCATTCCCTAATTTCGCCGTTTCTTCTGGTGATACTTTTGCCATGACATTTGCCGCACTAAAGCTTGCAGCAACAACACCAATGGCACACAAAGTTTTTATCATTTTCATTTAGACTACCTCGTTAAACCAAGCCAATGGGTTATTAGAATGAGTACGAAACACTAAGCGCAAGACTATCTCGGTCGGAGATTGTGTTATGAACCCCTCCACCGAAGTAATTGGTATACGCCAAGGTTGCACTGTACTGGTTTAAATAATCTGCTCTGACTGACAAGCCAAGAGATTTACGCCCCTCGATAAAGTTAGCACCAGGACCTGGCGCATAACCTTTCACATCATGGCTCCAAGCGACCTGTGGCGTCATATTCACACCGGCAAAAACATCGTTATATTGTAATGAGGTTCTCATACGGTAACCCCAAGAGAAGCCAGTAACATAACCCTCATCATCGCATGGACCTGTATAGGTTGGGTTTGAGCTGGCCAGAACGCCTTGACAAGTTAGCTCACCCACGAGATCGTCAGTCAGTTGACCATAACCTAACTGATCAGTCCGACCATAGCGGATTTCATCAGTATCAGGTAAGTTATGAACATATGTAGCACCCACCTCACCAACAAAGGCTAGACGGCTCGCACCCCAAATTTGATCAACAAACTTAATGGCGGTCATCTGAATCTGCGATACATCATAAGCGTCATAACCCGCTTGGACACTTCCATATAAAGGCGCTAATTCATCCGAAGTTATCGTTCCATCGCCGTTACTGTCAGTTGCTCTACTAGTAACGATAGGCGATACAACGTTACCTCTCGTTGCAAGCACTAAGTCTGGAGAGTTGAACTGCAAAGGCATATCATGCTTGAAGCTATACTCACCACCTAATGAAATACCACCAGGCCCAGTCGTGTTAAAGCTGAGACCTACCATTTGAATCTGTTCAGGGTACTGAATTTGATACTCAGCAGTCGAAAACTGTTCATCACTATCTATCGCACCGTCGCTATCAACGTCGGTACCGACTCTACCACCAACAATTGGTAAGCGACTATGGTATTGCAAGAAGTAGAAACCAAACTCTGTTTCATTCAAATCTGCAGCAAACCAGCGTAAAGCAATACCAAACTGATCAGTATCATCGGGCTTGTCATCATACATTCTCTGCAAGCCGGTTTGTCCACCCTGGTTCCACTCTTCAGTCATGAAGTTAGCACCCCAAACAGGGCCGCAACCATCGGCTACATAATCATTTGTAGAGAAGTAGGTTCCGCAATCATCAATTCGCGAAGGCTCATACTCTAGCTGAATAAACGCTTCAATCGTAATATCATCCGTTAAGCCAAGTGAACCATAAAGCATGTTTACAGGAATCAAAGCTTCTTTGATTTCTGCGCCAGGCGCTCGAATTGCACCAATATCTACTGGGTTAATAACGTTAATACCGTTAAAAATAAAGGTACTCTCACCCCAGCTGACTACCTGCTTACCTAGACGAAGGTTAAGAGGTGTATCACCAAACCAGAAATCTCGCCAGATATACGCGTCTAAAATTTCTCCGCCAGACGCGTTCGCTTTACCATTCTTACTCAACTGACGCTGATAACCATTGACGTCGGTATCCCTGTCACCATCTTTTAGCTCAAAGTCATACCAATACTTTGCACGAGCAAATACACCCCAGTCTTCATAAGTGGCTAAAAAGTCACTGGTACCCTTGACGATCTGCGAATAGGCATCACCCTTATCGAAATTAAGGTTACCGTCATCAGTATTGATTGAGAAACCTGACCCGCCATTACCTGTTCCGATCAGACGGTCGTCTCTACCTTCTACTCTCCAACTCGAGCCAGCACTAATATTAGTATCAAAACTTGCTTCTATATCGCCCATATAAAATTGAAAGGCGCTAGCAGGTGCTGACAATGTGGCCGCGACTGCCGCTGCTAAAGGCAGCTTTGCAAACTTATGCAACCGCTGTGTTTTTTTCGTCATCGAACGCTACTCCGTTACTTTGAGATTATTAATCTTTAGGCTCAGTTCAAGTGATTTTTCTTGTTTGGTGAAACCAATAAAGCCTAAGATCAAATCGATGTTGTACTACATGACAAGCTAAGCCCCAACAGAACCTTGTTAGCCATGTTGTTTTTCTAGATCCGCCGCTCTGAATAATTTCGGAGAGCTGCAAATACACTTAAAACAAAGCATAGACGCAAATTCTTCATTCCACCAACTTATAGGGAATTTTTTTTTCGACACCGATTCCAAGTAATTGGCAAAACAATCAGCGCGTATAAAAACAAGAGATATAACTGACTAAAACTTAGCTAAAATGACTAGTTTTAAATCTGAGAGAGTAAACAAAAAATACGGCGGCGAGCGCAACAAGACCACTAATAATAAAGGTCCAGTAATAGCCATATTCAGATACGACTACGCCACTAAAATAAGCACCTGCCGCACCGCCCGCACCGAAACCCAAACTACTATAAAGTGCCTGCGCCCGCCCCTGGTGCCTGAGTTTGAATCGCTGATGAACAAATTTGATCGCTGTCGCATGCATCGCTCCAAAAGAAAATGCATGAATACATTGTACGATAACAATTACCATCCAGTATTCTGCAAGCAGCCCTGTTACGACCCACCTGAAAGCAGTCAGCAATAAAGAAATAGCCATAATCAAACGTATCGAATGTAAGCCAAACCAACGGTGCATATAAATGAAGAGAAGCACTTCAGCAATAACACCTAAGCTCCATAGCACCCCAACCTGCGCAGTGCTATAACCCAAAGATTCCATGTAGATACTAAAATAAGTGTAGTAAGCGCCGTGAGAAACCTGCAATAAAAAGCAGACGATAAAGAATTGCTGAATATCACGTCGCTTTAAATACACCATAAAGCCATGGCTAGCTTCATCATGGCTTTGCGTTCTTTTCGGTTCCTCAAAATGAACTAAGCTGCTAACAAAAATCAACGCGATCACACAGAGCAAACTTATAGGAAAATATGCAATCCCCCAAATATCAAATACTATACCGAATCCCATAACACTAAAGATAAACCCGACTGAACCCCATAGCCGTATCCGCCCATACAACTCTTTCTTACTACCCAGATTAAAAAGCGTTACGACCTCTATCTGTGGCAAGACCGCATTCCAGAAGAAACTAAATAAGACAATAACTAGGGCATAAGCCTGAAAAGTGTTGGCAAAGAAAAAGCCGCTATAACAGACAAGCGTCATTAGCGTCCCAAAACGAACCAGAAAGACATTGTTACTAAAACGATCAGACAATGCGCCCCACAGTAAGGGAGCAAGCACCTTCGTTATCATCAATAAGGAAAGCAGCTGGGAGATTTCTAATAAGCTGAAGCCCTTACTATCGAGATATAGCCCCAAGTAAGGCGCCATGACACCTAGCAAGGCAAAATAGGTGAAATATAAAAATGATAGCTTCAGATATAAAACTGGCATTAAAAGCCCTGGCAAGCGAATCGAAAGCCAATAGAAGTCAGACTATTGATACGCAAAACTTCGTTGATCACACCCAAGCATCATAAGCCTAGGTAATTTGCTATTTCATAGAGATCTGGCCGCCCCTCTTCAAAGCCAAAATAGCAAACGGCTTCAGAACTCTCAGACTTAGCATCGTACTCAGAAACAACAAATTCGCACTGGTATTTTTTAGCAAGATCATATAAAAAATTTAGCGGTTCTTTTAGTTTAAATTTGGATTTCACCCGTAATGCAAAACCAAGTTTCCAGTCCTCTAAACATTCTTCAGGTCGAAAATCCAACAAACTAATAGAAGTCTTATTATTGAGCCAAGCACTTAGTTCAGCGAGTAGATCTTGAGAAATTTCTTCAATATCAATATCTGAATAGGATGAGCTATCTATATAGATGTGAATATCCATTACCCGCGAATACCTTCTGTTGTGAATACTAAACCCTATTATGTACGATAGAATTAAATTACTCTAAATAAAAAGTGCACTAATATCTCGACCAAGCTCACGTCAAACATTGCGACTCAAAAAACTCAAACCCAGAAATAATAATGCACGCTTTTAGTGCTGATCATTGTTTTTAGCGCTACGTTAGTGCACACATACAAGCAATATACGATAAATTCAAGAATTTCCTCTCCTGCTATTGAAATCCAATTTCAATTTAATTAATTTTGCACTGCCTTATAACAGTGCAATTTTGAAAATTAATTTTTGCACCAAAAGAACTCCGGCGCCATACGAAAAACAATATAAAAACGATAAATATCGCTTAGGCAAGAACTAATTACGCCATTTATTAAGCGACTCAGACATACAGGGCTACATATGAAATTAATTACGGCAATCATTAAACCTTTCAAACTAGATGACGTCAGATCAGCACTCACCGAATTAGGGCATCACGGCATGACTATCGAAGAAGTTAAAGGCTTTGGTCGTCAAAAAGGCCACACAGAGCTCTACCGTGGTGCCGAATACGTGATCGATTTCATTCCAAAACTAAAACTACAAATTGCCGTTGCAGAAGACGCTGTAGACCAAGCCATTGAAGCCATTATTTCAGCAGCAAACACTGGAAAAATCGGCGACGGTAAGATCTTTGTCAGCCCTATGGAACAAACCATTCGCATCCGCACAGGCGAGACCGGCAACGACGCCCTCTAAACAGAATCGAATTAAAAACAAACTCTTTACTCTTTTTAAAAATCAGGAGCTCTCTCATGAACAAACTCTTCCTGCTAGCTGCATCACTGCTAGCACCGTCTTTGGCTTTTGCTGAAGATGCGCTTAACGGCGCAAATACCGCCTGGATCCTTACCTCTACAGCCTTGGTATTGTTTATGACCCTACCAGGCCTAGCATTGTTTTATGGCGGTTTGGTTCGAAGCAAAAACGTTCTATCGGTGCTAATGCAGTGCTTTGCGATTGCAGGTATTTCTTCATTATTATGGTTCATCGTAGGCTACAGCCTGGCGTTTACGGAAGGCAACAACTTTATCGGTGACTTCAGCAAAGTTATGCTATCTGGCGTAACTCGTGAGTCTTTAGCGGGCGACATTCCAGAATCCTTATTCATGCTATTTCAAATGACCTTCGCAGTCATTACACCCGCACTAATTGTGGGTGGTTTCGCAGAGCGTATGCGTTTTTCTGCAATGGTTCTTTTCAGCGCAATCTGGTTATTAGCTGTCTACGTACCTATTACTCACTGGGTCTGGGGCGGCGGCTGGTTAGCTGATATGGGTCTATACGACTTCGCGGGCGGTACGGTAGTTCACATTACTGCAGGTGTTGCAGCGCTGGTTGCAGCGATTGTGATCGGCCCTCGAAAAGGCTTCCCAACAACAGCGATGCCTCCTCATAACATGACAATGACTGTAACAGGCGCAGGTATGCTTTGGGTTGGCTGGTTCGGCTTTAACGGTGGTAGTGCTTTGGCCGCTGACGGTAATGCAGCGATGGCAATGCTTTCCACACATATTTCTGCTGCAGCGGGTACGCTTACCTGGTTAGCTATCGAGTGGAAAAAGTTCGGTAAGCCAAGCGCTCTGGGTGGCGTAACAGGTATGGTCGCAGGCCTGGGTACCATTACTCCTGCTTCTGGTTTTGTTGGCCCTGGTGGCGCATTATTAATCGGTATTATGGCGAGCATAACATGCTTTTACGCAGTTCAGTACGTAAAACGCGTGTTGAAAATTGATGATTCATTAGATGTATTCCCGGTTCACGGCGTTGGCGGCATTATCGGTACTTTGTTTGCTGGTATCTTCTCTGCAACAAGCCTTGGCGTTTTCAGTGGTTACGGTTTTGCAGACGGAATCGAGTCAATGGCTGGCCAGCTTAGCGTTCAAGCCGTTGGTGTAATCTCTACCATTGTTTATACAGCTGTTGTTACCTGGATCATACTTAAACTCGTCGCAATCTTTACACCTTTACGCACGACAGATGAAGAAGAAGTTCAAGGCCTTGATGTCGTTGACCATGAAGAAACTGGCTACAATCTCTAAAGGCCCAAACGGCATTTGATCACACTTTAATCAAAGCCAAACACAAAACATGAATATTATTCATGTTTTGTGTTATCCTCCTTTTCTATAGCCTAGCATGAGCACTCTCCATGCCTGAGCAAATATAACAGGAGGCAAGCATGACCCATCTCAAGATCACCTTTCTAGTATTATTATTCCTAAGCATCAATATGACTGCTTGCAGCAGTGACTCGCCCGAGGGTTTTAAAAACATCTCATGGTCAGCCCAGTCGTTGCCTAAGGACTTACAGCGTATTTATCAGCAGAGCTGTAAAAATTGCCACGCAAATTCTGGCACTGGAGCGCCACTCACGGGGGACTCCAAGACCTGGAATAAGATTCTCGAAAACGGGATTGACGCCAGCGTTGAAAAAGCTATCAACGGCTCCGGTGGTATGCCGCCAGGTGGTCAGTGCTTTGAGTGCACTCCTGATCATTTCGTAAAGCTTATTCGTTATATGAGTAAGCCCCTTGAACAACAGTTATAAGGATGCGGCCATGAATAGACGTAGCTTACTAAAGTCACTTATCGCCACTACGCTTACCAGCTCTCTTCCACTGAGTAGCATGCTGGCAATCAATGCCCAGGCTTCTACAAGCACAAAAAGCTTCCCTTGGAAAAACTGGTCTGGCAATCAAAAATGCGTTCCGAGCGAACGCTTAGCGCCCGCCTCTATTGCTGAGCTGCAAACTCTGATTCGGCAAAAGCAACCCGGCATCCGGGCCTTGGGCAGCGGCCACTCCTTCTCTGCATTGGTTCCTACTAATGACATACTGCTTTCTACCCGGCGACTATCCGGTTTAAAAAGCATTGATAAAGAAAAGCAGCAAGCCACTTTCTATTCCGGAACTTTACTTAGTGAGTGCGGCCCTATACTCAACGAAAACCATCAAGCGCTAATTAATATGCCAGATATTGACCAGCAAACCCTTGCTGGCGCCATCAGCACCGCAACGCATGGCACAGGCATGTCATTAGGAAGCCTATCGAGCTATGTCATAGGCCTTGAAATGGTTAGCCCACAAGGTGATCTTGTTCAATGTTCTAATGAGCACAATCCCGAGCTATTTAGGGCAGCTCAGGTTGGCCTGGGAAGCCTCGGTATCATCACCTCAATCACGATGCAAAACCAGGCGCCATTTAACCTTATACGCGAAGCACAATGGATGAGTTTTGAAGACGTCACTGAGCAAGCCCATAAACTTGCCAAGGACAACCGGAACTTTGAATTCTTCTATTTCCCCTTCACCGGCATGGCGCTCACTGACACCTTAAATATCACCAATGAGCCCCCCTCATCGTCAGAGGAAATTGATGGTAACAGCGGCATTATGGACCTTAAAGCCGCCAGAGACTACTTGGGCTGGTCGAGTCAACTGCGCGAGTTGATTATCGGCACCTATATGAAGACCCTTGAAACACATACAAATATTGACCATTCCTACGCTATTTACGCCAATGATAGAAACGTCCGCTTTAATGAAATGGAATATCATCTTCCCGTAGAAGAAGGAATCAAAGCCTTAGGTGAAGTAAGAGACACCATTGAAAAACACTTTAGTGAAGCATTCTTTCCTATTGAGTGTCGCTTCATTAAAGGTGAAGAAGCCTGGTTAAGCCCCTTTTATCAACGTGACTCCATATCCATCGCAGTGCATCGTTATTTTGAAGAAGATTACCAACCGATGTTTAAAGCAATTGAGCCAATTTTTCGAAAGTATGGAGGACGACCTCACTGGGGCAAGCTTAATACATTTAGCCGCGAAGAGTTCAAGAAAAGCTACCCAAAATGGAATGATTTTATTGAGCTAAGACGCAGCTTTGACCCAGAAAGCAAATTCCTGAATACCTACCTGAAAGACACCATCGCTTAAGGTCTAGCTAGCGCCGGGAAAGAGCCTATTCAGGCTCTTTCCAAGCCATCAGCATCTCACGGGTTTTAGGGTAAACATCCATAAATTCTTGATGCATAGGTAATATGTTTTCGATAGGCTGCCCGTCTTTGCAAGCTATCTCAATTTTCTTTGCTGCCTCAGCGAGCGCCAAGGCACTCAAATTGGCAGCAACGCCCTTTAGAGCATGCGCGCTATTTCCTGCCGCTTCCAGATCGCCTTTATCGATATCTGATTGCAGAGTATCAACATACTGCGGCATATCACTCAAAAACGAAGCTATCATAACTTTCAGGATTTTGGACTTCCCCATTACCCTGCGTAATACATCACTTTCATCCCAAATCTGCAACTCAACCCCCTTCGTTTCATCTGGTACTGCCTCTTCAACTATTGCAGAAGCCTCTTCACTTAAATCACAACTTTCGCTCACTTTTACAATTTCACCTACTTGGGCTGCCTTCTGATCAACACCCGCCACAAGGTGAAAATAGAGCTTTCTTTCCAAAACCTCAGTATCGATAGGCTTGGATAAATAATCATTCATTCCTGCTTCAAGGCAGCGTTCCTTATCGCCCTTCATTGCATTCGCTGTCATCGCCATAATAGTGATATCTTTATAACGAATTCCAGCCGCACCACCTCTTATTTCTCGTGTTGCTTCATAGCCATCCATACCTGGCATCTGACAATCCATAAGAATCAGGCTATACGGCAAATTGTCTGGCGAATTTTGCAAAGCAACCAACCCACTATCGGCCAAATCAGCACTGAGCTTCAATATATCCAGCAATGCTAAAGCAACCATTTGATTGACATGGTTGTCTTCGACCAAAAGAATACGGGTATTATCCGGCCACTGGTAGCCACCTGGTAGGCTATCCTGATTCTGATGAATACCGCCATGCTTCAAGCCACGATCATGATCACCCGCCTCTTGCCCACCCTTACACACACTCTCTTCTGAGAAAATAATATTAAGAGAGTCGAACAAATCTAAGGTCGTGGTTGGTTTTGGAAAATAGGCACGACAACCCAAGTCTGAAAAAAACTGTGAGTCGCCCCGGTTCTGCAAGGATGTCATCATCACTAGGTTTGTCTCAGACAAACCCTCTTCCTCTCTAAGCCTTTTCGCCAGTTCAACACCATCTATACGCGGCATATCCATATCAATAAATATAGCTTTATACCGAATAGTTTCACTATCCTGAGCAGCCTTGGTCAACATATCCATGGCGTCGCTAGCTGAATCAGCCTGCGCTACATTTGCTCCCCATACTGTTAGCTGACGCGTCAAAAACTCCCGATGACTGGTATTATCATCAACAATCAGGATATCAGCCCCCTTGATATCGACATCGGGGCTAACCGTTTGAGATTGTTCACTTGTTTCAAGCAAAAGGTTAAATCTGAAACAACTCCCCTTACCCGCCTCGCTTTTAACAGAGATGCCGCCTCCCATCATTTCGCATAACTGCTTAACAATCGCCAGCCCTAGACCACTGCCACCATACCTTCTGGTCGTTGAGGCATCGACTTGAGTGAATGAGTCGAACAACTCCGCTATTTTATCTTTTGGAATACCTATACCGGTATCGGATACTGAACAATTTAGGCGAAGGAGGTCTCGACCATCTGCAGAGAGCTCAGGAGTTAGCGACACTTTCACATAGATCTCGCCTTCGTGAGTGAATTTAATCGCATTACCCACCAGGTTTGATAGAATTTGCCTAATTCTTCCAGGGTCCCCTTTTACCAGGCTATGTTCAACATCAACAACGTCAATAATCAATTCAACATCGTCTTCACAAGGGCGATGACCGATGGCTTCAGAAAATTCGCCAATCATTGAGCGCAAGTTAAACTCTAGAACTTCAATATCCAACTTGCCGGCTTCGATCTTGGAAAAGTCCAGAATATCATTGATCACAGCGAGCAAAGAATGAGCACTCGATCGAGCTAAGGTCACTTGATGATGCTGCTCTTTATTAAGCTCACTATTAATTAGCAGCCCCAACATACCTAAGACACCATTCATTGGTGTACGTATTTCATGGCTCATGCTGGCTAAAAACTCGCTTTTGGCTCTAACAGCAGACTCGGCCTCATCCCGGGCAACGATAAGCTCTTTAGTCTTCTGCTCTAATGCTGCCAATGCATACTTAGATTCTTGATCACTCGCCTCTAAAGCCTTTTCATGCATTTGCCTCATTACCAGCATATGATTGAACGCTTCAGCCAAGCGTCCTATTTCATCATTGCTATCAATCTCGACTCGCTGATCCATCTCTCCTGCCGCAACAGCCATTGTTGCTTCTGCAAGCTTTGTAATGGGCCTA
>NZ_LWFE01001059.1:0-582 GCF_001635675.1 Oleiphilus sp. HI0061
TCAAAGATATTAGTACCACGTTTGTTTCTCCCGGCGTTGCTGTAAATACCTTTAACCGCCTCAACCATCGTGATGAATTGTATTTCTCGGTTTTCAAGCCTGAAACTGGGCCTGTCTGGAAGGGTAACTTAAAACGCTATCGTCTAGGATCTGACGGCACTGTTTATGATAGAGCTGGCCGTACCGCGATTGATCCAGAAACTGGTTTCTTTAAGTCTCGCAGTAATAACCCTGCTGACCCAGGCGCATGGAGCTGGTGGTCAGATGATATTGACGCTAATGATATTCACCTAGGGGGCGCTGCAGAAAACTTACCCAACAATAGTGATGACCGTAATGTGTTTACGTACCTAGGTGGCTCTAGCAACCTATCTGACGACAGTAACGAAATTTCTTACGATAACGCAGACAATATTACTAAAGAATTACTTGAATACACCGAAGCAACTGATGAAGAGTACAAGCTATTACTAGACTGGATTCGTGATATTGATGTCTTTGATACCGATAACGATAATAGTTATACAGATACTCGACACACAATAATGGACCCCCTCCACTCTGCGCCAGTGGTTGTGATAT
>NZ_LWFE01001060.1:0-9905 GCF_001635675.1 Oleiphilus sp. HI0061
GGCATGTTCCTGGAGCACTACCCTGGCATGACAGAGCAGTGCTTACAGAAAATCATTCAACAAGCAGCTGAACGTTGGCAGATACTTGAAGCGAGAGTCATTCACCGCGTTGGCCCTTTGCACTTGAGCGAACAAATTGTCTTCGTTGGCTATCTCGCCCTATAAACAGTTGAATACTTTATCGACCTATCATTATCTGGACTTAATGGGTGTTGGGAGTGTTCTTGGTTTGCCTGAAGGTGATCAGGATGTGCGCGCTAGTCATCAATCGTCTGAAAAATATGTGCGAACACGAAATCAGTTTGACGAGGGAGCGACCTTTGCAAAGTTAGCGAGCTTGGTAAGTAAAGGCGCGACAATTAGAACGACGCAGCTCTCTGAAGAGTTTACCTATGAGGACTATTTACAGCTCCATGGTAATCGGCTGACGCTATTGTTTGCGATTCGTCCAGATAAGCAGGTTGTGCCTTTAGGCAGAACAGATGCAAAGCCTTCAGTTGGATGGGAAATGATTAGTTTAATACAGCCTGAGCCAAACCCTGAAGGGCTGGCTCAGTCTAGTAGTTCATGATCTAGTTGTCACCGTGGTGAGGATGGTCAATACGGTTGATCAGTGCGCGAGCAAAGTCTTGACGAGTAATAATGCCAACAAGCTTGCCGCCGTCCATAACCGGTAGTCGTCGTCGGCCAGAAGTGAAGAACTCTGCGCAGACAATGATATCATCTTCTTGTTCAACCATGTCTAGCTCGGTCGTCATGTGATCGGCGACTCGATCACCTACTGATTGGTAGTAGCCGTCATTTAGAGCTTCTTTCAAACAATCCAATTCTGAAAGAATACCAACCAGCTTCCCTTCATTATCTATTACCGGTGCGCCCGAACGGCCTTTTTTTACCAGAGTTCTTAAAGCCGTAATAACGCTGTCTTCAGGTTTGAAGGATAAAACATTTGGGCTCATATAATCTTTTATTTTTACGGAATGCACGTCACTTGCTCCTTATTCTGTACAGACTGGGTCATGGCATGAAGCCGATTTAGACACCGTTGTAAGATACACTATGGAGGATATCTGGGGAAAATCAAGCAAGCGGGTGCTTCATTAGGGTGAGTTTTCGTCCTTGTCGAAGATAGCGACGAAGAGATTCAGCGATATAAGGAGGAGCCTGTTCTATATTCTGAAGCTGAAAGCCAATTTGAGCATAAAAGTCTTTAAGCCACTCAAAAGGAAAGCACCAGCACTCGCGATTTGTCAGGTGTGGTTTTAGTTCGGTAAGTAGCCTGCTTCCTATGCCTTGCCGCTGCTCGGATGGAACCACGACCATGCTGCGTAGAATCAGATATTGATCGCTCTTGACCAGGCGAACAGCCGCAACGATTTTATTGTTTGAGTTGTTATTTCTAAGGATGTAAACCTCGTCTTCTTTACCGACGTGGGAATGGTAGTTCGCTTGTTTATAGAATTGCTTGGCGAGAGGAAAGCGAGGCGGGTCGAGTCGTTCCAGGGCGAAATTATTGTGGCTTAAGTCAGACATTTTACCAGCGTTTTTTTCTATCTAGGTCGCTCTCTTTTGCTTCAACCCATTCAGCACCGTCTTTGGTGATTTCCTTTTTCCAGAAAGGCGCGTCGGACTTTAAGTAGTCCATAATAAACTCACAGGCCGCAAAAGCATCTGCTCTATGTGCAGAGCTTACGCCAACGAAGACAATTTGTTCGCTCAAGTGCAAAGGGCCAACGCGGTGAATGACTCTCGCTTCAAGTATCTGCCAACGTTCAGCTGCTTGTTGAATGATTTTCTGTAAGCACTGCTCTGTCATGCCAGGGTAGTGCTCCAGGAACATGCCATTTACATTAGGGCGATCTCCGAATTCCCGAACCAAGCCTGAAAACGTGCAGATCGCGCCAGTTGCTAGGGCGTGGTTGTTCCGTAGAGTCTGGTACTCATTTTCTATTGAGAAATCTTCTTGCTGAACGCTGACAGATATTTTCATACTAACCGCCTGTTACCGGGGGATAAAATGCTACTTCATCTCCTACTTTAACAGCAGTACTTGCATCGGCGATATCCTGATTGACTGAAATAATGATCCGTTCGTTAGCAAGCGCGCTTAACCAGGGTTCGCCCCGTGACTGAAGCTTGGATTTGATATCGCCAGTCGTCTGGATGCCGTCGATCTCGGTCCATTGTTCGCTATCGCAGTCGAGCTGCTCTCGCAAGCTGGCAAAAAAAAGGATATTCATAAGGTCGTCTCGTAACTTAATAATGCTTGCTATACCGGCAAAGAAAAAATGCTAGGGAAAGGTATAAACTCGACAGAATCCCCTGCTTTTGGTTGAGTGTGTTCTTTAATCACAGCGAAACCCTCCGCCCAGCTTGCAGAGCTTAGCATACCAGAGCTTTGGTTCGGGTGACGAATCAGACGATTGCCTTGGCTTCGCTGAACTCTCAGAAATTCTCTTCTGGGGCCGGACTTTTTAATATCGAAGTCTAGGGCAAGAGAGTAACTTTGAGGTTTAGTGTCGCTAATACCTTGCTTATGGAGTAAGAAAGGGCGAGCCAATACCGAAAAGGTAACAAATACTGCGCCTGGATTTCCGGGCAAACCGAGTACTGGTGTTTCGCCAATTTGTCCATACATAAAAGGCTTACCGGGCTTGATGGCTGCGCGCCAGAAATCAATGCTCCCCAATGACTTGATTGCACTTTGTACATAGTCTTCTTCGCCAACGGATGCGCCGCCAGTGCTAATGATGATGTCGGCTTTATCACTCGCCGAGTTTAAAGCTTTAACCGTTGCTTCGAGTTGATCTGGGATGAGGCCAAGATCAACTATATCTGCGTTCAGGCTTTTGAGCATGCCGGTAAGTAGGTAGCGGTTGGAGTTAAATATTTGTGAAGAAGAGGGCTTATCGCCCGGTTCTACCAATTCGTCTCCAGTTGAAAAAATAGCGACTTTTAGTCTTCGAAACACTTTGACCTTAGCAATACCAATCGAAGCAATTAAGCCAACGCGGGCAGGGGAAAGGACTAGGCCCTTTTGTAAAATAACCTGGCCTTGTTGAACATCTTGACCTCGAGGGCGAATATTTTGCTTAGCGTTAGGCTGGGAGGAAAAGGTTACCTCCTTGTTGTGCTCATTGATTGTCGCCTGTTCTTGCATAATGACGCAGTTCGCTCCTGCTGGTATCGAGGCGCCGGTAAATATTCTCGCAGCAGTGCCACGTTCAAGTGTCTCGGGTTGGTGCCCGGCAGGAATGCGTTGTGAGATACAGAAGGCTTTACCCTCAGAGAAGTCATCAAGGTTTAGTGCGTAGCCGTCAACGGCACTGTTATCTGTGGGCGGTACATTAAGTGTAGAGACTAAGTCTTCAGCGAGCACTCTTTCGTGTGCATCAATAAGTGCAACTGATTCTGTCTCCGATATCGGGTTTGCCAATTTTTTTAAGCGCTCAATGATATCATCTAAAGGATTAAGGGTGTGTTTGACGGCTGAATCGCAGCAGCTTTGATTTGTGTTCGACATAAATAGCTCTGTCAGTATCGACGATGAAAAACGGGTTATTAGTTTAGCGTGTGCAGTGTATCGCTAAAACAGAAATAAATCGTTGATGATCATCAAGCGCTTAAGGAAGAGTTAGCAAGCGGGTAGATCTGCGTGAGTGCCGCAGCTTACGACACTACCGTCGCGCGAGTCGTACTTGATAACCAAGGAGCTGTTATTGCGATTGCCAGTGTCGCCGTTAAGGCGATAAGCGTAGCTGCAGACTCTGTTGCCGGTGTGGCGGTAAGCTCGATAGGCTTCATTGTTGTTGCCAACAACAACTGAGGGCGGGTTTTCCAATACGCCCTGCCAGACACCAATGCAGCCGTTGTTGCCTTGCCCTATATTCTCATTACCTGTGCCTTTATCAACACCAATTGGGTAGCCGATATTGTTGGTGTCAATCGTGCCATTGCCAAAGTTTGTCAGGTTTTGGGTGCGAGTGGTATGGCCTGCTGCCTGGAAGACTGCTTTGACAGTTTTAACGCCTGCCTGCAAATTTCCAGCAATGCTCCTAACCTGCGCTAGTTCAGCTTCATCAGATAGGTCACTAAATCTAGGTAACGCGATGCTTGCAAGCGCTCCAATTAATACGATAACAATGACCAGTTCGATCAGAGTAAAACCTTGGGATTTGAAGGGTTGAAGAGTCGGCTTCATAAATATATGTTTCTTAAGTAGTTTATTTAATTATAGGTACGAAAACGCGATAATTGTAAAAAAAATAGTATATTTCTGGATATAGCGTATAATCTGCGCTATCTTTATTGACAATATCCCCGATTTGGGGTGGCACTCCGCCAAAAAAATTAAATTCATCACAACTTTCCTTTAACGGCCTCGCGCTGTATCTATTTGAACTTTTACATAATATGAATCTTACCGAACTTAAGAAAAAAAGCGTTCCAGAATTACTCGAAATTGCTGCCGAAATGGGCTTGGATAATCTTGCTCGATCTCGAAAACAAACAGTTATCTTTTCTATATTGAAGCGCCATGCAAAAAGTGGCGAAGACATATATGGAGATGGTGTTTTAGAGATTCTTCAGGATGGCTTTGGATTTTTGCGATCAGCAGAAGGCTCATATCTGGCTGGACCAGATGATATCTACGTTTCACCTAGCCAAATTAGACGTTTCAATTTGCGTACCGGGGATACGATTTCCGGGAAAATCCGTCCGCCGAAAGACGGCGAGAGATATTTCGCGCTTTTGAAAGTTAGTCAGATCAACTTTGATAAACCTGAGAACTCGAAAAATAAGATTTTATTTGAAAACCTGACCCCTTTGTTTCCAAATGATCGTCTTATTCTGGAAGCCGGTAACGGTAGTACAGAAGATTTGTCAGCGCGTATTCTTGATTTGGTTGCTCCAATTGGTAAAGGACAGCGTGGCTTGGTTGTTTCTCCGCCGAAAGCGGGTAAGACCTTGATGATGCAGAATATTGCTCAGTCTGTCGCGCGCAACAACCCTGAGTGTCACCTCATGGTATTGTTGATTGACGAGCGTCCAGAAGAAGTAACGGAAATGCAGCGTTCGGTTCGTGGTGAGGTTGTAGCCAGTACCTTCGATGAGCCACCAGCTCGTCACGTTCAGGTAGCCGAGATGGTTATCGAGAAAGCAAAACGTTTGGTTGAGCATAAGAAAGATGTCGTCATTATCCTTGACTCTATTACGCGTTTGGCTCGTGCCTATAATACGATTATTCCATCGTCGGGTAAGGTCTTAACGGGTGGTGTTGATGCACACGCACTTGAACGTCCGAAGCGCTTCTTTGGTGCTGCTCGAAATGTTGAAGAAGGTGGAAGCCTGACAATTATTGCAACAGCTCTTGTTGATACCGGCTCTAAAATGGACGAGGTTATTTACGAAGAGTTCAAGGGTACCGGTAATATGGAAGTACACCTTGATCGTCGTTGTGCCGAGAAGCGAGTATATCCTGCGATTAATATTCGCCGTTCAGGAACGCGTCGAGAAGACTTGTTGATGAGTGAAGATGAGCTTCAGCGTGTTTGGATACTGCGTAAACTATTGCATAGTATGGATGACGACTTAGCAGCATTAGAATTTATTCTCGATAAGCTGAAAGACTCTAAAACAAATGATGAGTTCTTCTTGTCGATGAAGAAGCGATAGGCTGTTGTTGATGGCTCAAAAGCTTTGTTAAATAAAACTTTTGAGCTGAATTAAACATCGTCAGGCTAGAATATAAACCGGTATTTATACCGGTTTTTTTATGAATTGAATTGAGATTGTTGTGTCAGTTATGAAATATGATGACCTCCGAAGTTTTATCAAACAACTTGAAGCGCAAGGTGAGTTGAAGCGTATTGCTCAGGAAGTCGATCCTTATCTGGAAATGACCGAGATATGTGATCGTACTTTACGTGCAGGAGGGCCTGCTTTACTGTTTGAAAACCCAAAGGGTTACAATATGCCAGTGTTGGCAAATCTTTTTGGTACAACGCGGCGCGTTGCCTTAGGAATGGGGCAAGAAGACGTCAGTGCACTACGTGAAGTGGGCAAACTTTTGGCATTTCTTAAAGAACCTGAACCACCTAAAGGTTTTAAGGATGCCTGGCAAAAGCTACCGATATTTAAAAAGGTGATGGCGATGGGGCCCAAAGAGGTCCGCTCGGCTGCCTGTCAGGAAGTGCTTATCGAAAAAGATCAGGTGGATCTGTATAAGCTTCCTATCCAGACTTGCTGGCCAGGCGATGCAGGACCTTTGGTGACCTGGTCTTTGGTGATTACAAAAGGGCCTGAAAAGTCTCGCCAGAATCTGGGGATTTATCGCCAGCAGTTGATTGCAAAGAATAAGCTGATCATGCGCTGGCTATCTCACCGTGGTGGCGCACTAGACTTCAGAGAGTGGCAGCAAAAACACCCAGGTAAACCTTTCCCGGTTGCGGTGGCTTTAGGTGCTGATCCAGCAACAATACTCGGTGCAGTAACGCCCGTGCCCGATACCTTATCTGAATATGCCTTTGCTGGCTTGTTACGTGATAGTAAAACTGAAGTGACTAAAGCGGGCTTGAGTGACCTATCAGTGCCAGCGAGTGCAGAGATAGTATTGGAGGGCTTCATTTACCCTGATGAAGTCGCACCCGAAGGACCCTTCGGTGATCATACTGGTTATTACAATGAAGTGGATACCTTTCCGGTATTTACTGTCGAGCGTATTACTCATCGAAAAAATGCGATTTACCACAGTACTTATACTGGTCGGCCGCCTGATGAGCCTGCGATTCTCGGTTTAGCTTTGAATGAAGTCTTTGTACCGATTCTAAGAAAGCAGTTTCCTGAAATTGTCGATTTTTATTTGCCGCCGGAAGGATGCTCATATCGCCTGGCCGTTGTAACGATGAAGAAGCAATACCCAGGGCATGCTAAACGCGTGATGATGGGCGTGTGGTCCTTCCTTCGCCAGTTTATGTATACCAAGTTCGTAATTGTCTTGGATGATGACGTTAACGCACGAGAGTGGGAAGATGTGATTTGGGCAATTACGACACGTATGGATCCGGCAAGAGATATCACCTTGGTTGAAAACACACCGATAGACTATTTGGACTTCGCTTCGCCAGTATCGGGCTTAGGCTCCAAGATGGGTCTTGATGCAACCAATAAATGGCCGGGTGAAACAAACCGGGAATGGGGTGAACCAATTACTATGACTGACGAGATAAAGTCTCGAGTTGATGAAAGGTGGGACGACTTGGGCATCTTTGGTGGTGATCAGTCCAAGTGAACGTGCTCGAAATAGAGTCACGGGTTGAAGGCCAGCTTCGCACATACGAATTGGCTTTTGATGCGGGAGAGTCAGTATATGAAATTGCTGACAGATATGCCTTGAAGTTGCCCGTCAGTTGCCGCAACGGGGTTTGTGAGATATGCCGGGCCAAGCTCGTTTCTGGCGAAGTTGAATTCGGCCCCCGAAGGGAGCTGGTTCAGGGGCCACTACAGAAAGACTTGTTGCTGTGCCAGACTTGGCCAGTGAACTCAAGCAAAATTACAATAGATAATATCTATGGGCCAGGAGAATTGCCTGTGAAGAAAACGGTTTGCCGAGTAATCGCTGTCGAAGTGATTAGAGGGCATGTTTATAAAGTTGAGTTGCAGTTACCTGCGGGCAAGCTGCCGGAGTTTTATGCCGGGCAGTATTTGGCACTTGAGATGCCGGGTAAGGATGCTGGTAGTTATTTTTCTATCGCTTCAGCGCCTGGCTTGCGAGAAATCACCCTCCACATTCAGGCTGATCCGCACTTGAACTCAGCGGTTGAAATTGTGGACTACTGTAAGGACGCGTTGGAGAGTGGAGCCAGTGTCACGATCTCTTTACCGTTTGGAAAGGCTTGTTTGCCAAAAGTGCCTGATAAGCCGCTAATCTTGATGGCTGCTGGTACCGGCTTTGCTCAAATGAAGTCTATTATTGACTATCTCCTGGCGCAGAATTATTCGCTTCCGCTTGCCTTATATTGGGGAGTTAGAAAAGAAGAAGATATGTACTTGGCAGAGTTGGCTGAGGAGTGGGCATCGAAATATGATCACTTTGAATTCCACCCGCTTATCGCAGACATTGAAAACATAGATGCAAACGCTCATCACAATCAATTGAGTGATGCGGTATTAGCAGACTTTTCAAATTTAGCGGATAGTAAGGTTTTTGTTAGTGGCTCGCCAAAGCTTGTTCATTCTGCAATGGACGCCTTGCTGGAAGCCGGATTAGAAGAACAAGACTTCTTCTCCGATGTTCTGGAATATGCGCCACGTTCTTAAATATTAGTGGCGCAAGCATGATGGTTTTAGAGCCAAGCAGAAATACTGTCTAGCTCAGTGGCTATCGAGACTCAGGTAGGGGCAATTTTGGCAGCTCAAGATTCTCGATAAGCCCTTCGAATACTTCTTTGTCGGCATTATTTTTCGCATTTAGGCGTATATTCAGGCGACATAGCTCCGCGAGACTTTCCTTGTTTTCGTGTAGTTTGTTGCTCGCTTCAAAGTATTCTTGAGCTTTCCCCCATAAACCATTTCTTAGGCAAAGCCTACCAAGTGCTAGCAATAAGCTGGCATTGTTGGGTCTGCTTTTTAGCCATTGTTCGGCGTGGATCAGTTGCTCGGAAGTGTTTTGAGCGGCGACCATTCCATAGACGCGAACCAGCCTGTCGTCCCATTTCTTTTCCAAGGCTTTTCGGATTAAGGTTTCGCACTCGTGATCGTTGTTAAGGCGAATAAGCTGTAGTGCGTACGTTTCAAGCAACTGCGCGTCGAATTGTAATGGTGTTGGTACACACTGCCATAAACCTGCGAGAATATCGTCGGCAGCGTCTTGTTGAGCGCGGTTAATTAGCTCGTCGGTTTTCTGTACAAAAAGATTATTCCAGGCGAGAGACTCGACGGCTTTGATTTCATCAGTGCCGAGTTTGGCATCTTTTTGCAAGGAGGGCAGGAGCTTTATCAGGTTGTGCCAATCTTCTAATTTTAAGTATACCGACTTCAAGAGCTTTAGAACGAAGGGGTGATGCGCCTGTTGTTTATGCAGGCGTAATAGTGTTGCTAAGCAAGGTTCATATTGCCCTTGTTGGTACTGGATTTGTGCTTGAGCGATCCCCACAGCAAAGTCGGAGTCCTCGGTGCTGTCATAGGCTTTCTTCAGCATTAGCTCAGCATCCTTAACCTGCCCTAACTCGTTGGAAGCGTGAGCGGCGGCTAAGTAGTTAATTAAGGGCTTATGGGACTTGGTAGCAGATTTAGATAATAGCTTGCTCGCTACGCCCCAGTTGCCTTCAAGTAGTGCAATTAGACCTTTCTCGGTTTTTATCGTAGCTCTTGACTCGGCGGAACGGCCAAACCACTTAGATACAGACTTGCTTGAATGCACCAGTTTACGTTTCAGCCCTAGTAGCCATACCAATAAAGTAAGCAAAATAGCGATAGCGAGTGCGGCGATGACCAGATTACTTTCTATTAGCCAGTTTCCATAAGATATTCGAACATATCCGGGGTCATGGCTGACAATCGCTGAAACACCAAGCGCTAGAGCCATGCCGACAATAATCAACACGAGTAAACGCTTCATGGTGTTGGCTCCTGCTTGGTACTGTTATCTGTGCTTGAAGGTGTCGGGTTGGAAAGTTTGCCTAAGCTATGGTTAAGATACATGGCTTCAATTTTTGTCTTCAGTAAGCGTAATGACTTTGAAATATCGGGTGTTTCGTAGCTTATTTGAAGTGTTTGCATACTTTTGAGTTTAGAAATCAGAGTTTTCGTTTGTTTGTCCTGAGTATCAAAGTAGTTCTCTAGCCAAATGCTTGCTTGTTTTAAGCTGTGAGTAAAAATAGCCTGGTTTTGCTCTAGTAAGGCAA
>NZ_LWFE01001061.1:0-9683 GCF_001635675.1 Oleiphilus sp. HI0061
AAAGTCTCGTATGTTTACAGTTATCTCAAAAGGGGTTTAGTGTGAATAAGTCTGAACTAATTGATGCAATTGCAGAATCTGCAGACATTTCTAAAGCAGCCGCTGGTCGTGCTATCGACGCGGTTGTAGAATCAGTTACAAATGCACTTAAAGAAGGTGATCAGGTAACGTTGATTGGTTTTGGTACCTTCTCTGTGAAAGATCGTGCAGCAAGAACTGGTCGTAACCCACAGACTGGTGCAGAAATTCAAATCGCTGCTGCCAAGATTCCTAGCTTTAAAGCTGGTAAAGGCCTAAAGGATGCAGTAAACGGCTAGTAAGCTGTTTGTTGAATCGGCTTACTTTAGTAAGTTAGAAAAAAGCCGCTCTTAGCGGCTTTTTTTGTGCCTGTAATTCGTGAATTGCTAAGTGAGTCGGAATGATTTGGGGTGTTTTGACAGTACCTGGCATAAATCTAATATGGGGCTAAACTTAAAGGATAAGCAAAAGGAGGATGTTCGCTTTGAGTACGGCAAAGATATTGTTAGTAGAAGATAATGCAGGTGAAGAAGAGTTGGCTTTGTTTGCGCTTAAAAAAGCGGGCGTAGAGCAGAAAGATGTTGTCATTGTTAGGGATGGGCAAGAGGCGATTGATTACCTGTGTGGAAAGCGGCAGTACGCTGGCCAGCAGTTCGACCCTGAGATAAGGGTGGTTTTCCTCGATTTGAATTTGCCAAAAGTTCATGGTCTGGATGTGTTGAAAGAGCTTCGTCACAACCCGGACACTCAATGCCTACCTGTTGTCATCCTAACCTCCTCCGATGAAGAGAGAGATGTTCAGGAAGGTTATCGGGCCGGCGCAAACAGCTATATTCAAAAGTCTTTTGATATAAATGAATTTAAAGACAATATCTCAGCACTTCGGAATTATTGGTTAGACATTAACCTTTCTCCGGTATCAAGGTAGCTATATGCATTTAGTGGAAGGTAAGATTATACGAATATTAATCGTCGATGACTCCGAAGACGATGTCAGGTTCAACCTTGAGTGATCAGTCATTTTTTGATGATATCAAGATCTGGCAAAAAGAATATGACCTGCTGCCTCAGAGAATTTGTTTTGAAATTACAGAAACCTCTGCAATCGATAACCTGGTTGATGCGGTAGAGTTTATTAATGAAATTAGAGGGCTAGGCTTTAAGTTTGCGCTAGATGATTTTGGTGTTGGTTTGAGCTCTTTTTCTTATCTTAAAACGATTCCTGTCGACTTCCTGAAGATTGATGGGAGCTTTGTTAAGAATATGTTGAGCGACAGTATTGATAGAGGGATTGTGGAGTCGTGCAATATGATAGCGCACGCAGCGGGTCTAGAGACGATCGCAGAGTTTGTTGAGGATGATGCGACTTGCGAAGCGCTAAGAGAAATTGGAATAGACTTTGCTCAAGGATTTGGCATCGTGATGCCTGGCCCCTTACCTGATCAAGAGTCAAGCTAATAAGCGTGAACCCTCCGTCGCTTCCATTCTATGCTTGACCAAATCTTAAAAAAACTCGTTAATTTCTTAAACGGTCTTAACACCTTGTTTGTTCTGCCGTCACTGGTCTTACTTGTAATTAGTGACGTTATTTTGCGTTCATTATTTTCCTCTCCCATTGCTTGGGCTCACGAATTGTCGGGTTTGCTGCTACTCAGCATGTTCTTTATTAGCGATTCCAAAGTGTATAGAGGGCCATGAATTATTGAGTGTTGACCTGCTTTACCAAGCCTTGTCGGCTTCTAAGCAACGCTCCCTAAAATGCGCTTCATATGTTTTCTTGGTTTTGTTCTCGCTACTTGTCGTTTGGCAGGCGGTGTTGGGCGCGATAGATAGCTATACCTATGAAGATCAAGCTTATACTATCGACATACCTTATTGGCCTTTCTATGCCTTGATGGCTTTTATCGGGCTTGTGACAACGCTTCAATCATTGAGTTTGCTATGGGCTAGTCTAGATTCAAGTCAAACCAAAGAGGGGCATTCGTGAACCCTGAAAGTGTTGGCCTGTTGGCCATGGCCTGCTTGCTTATATTAATCGCTCTACGTGTACCGATTGCTATCGCTTTGATAGCGGTAGGGCTGCTTGGAAATGTCTACCTTCAGAGCTTTGAGTCGGCTATCGTTCAGTTTCAGTTGGTTAGTTGGGAAGTCGCCAGTAACTTTGTATTGGTGACCTTACCTATATTTGTTTGGATGGGAGCTTTAGCTCAAACAACGGGCTTGGGTAAAGATCTTTTCTATTGCTTTAACCGCTGGTTCGGGCGAATTCCCGGTGGCTTGGCGATCACATCTATCAGCTGCTCAGCAACCTTTGGTGCGGTCACAGGCTCTAGTGTTGCAACAGTCACAGCAATGGGCAAAATGCTGATGCCAGAGATGCGTCGTTACGGCTATAACCAAAGGCTTGCGACTGGCTCAATCGCAGCAGCCGGTGTGCTCGCCATTCTTATTCCTCCGAGTATCCCTTTGGTCTTTTACGCGGCCTGGACGGAAACCTCGCTAGGCGACCTGTTTATAGCGGGTATTATTCCGGGAATTCTATTAGCTTTGATGTTTGGTCTATATGTCATGATTCGCTGTAAGCTCAAGCCCGAGCTTGCACCGGGTGGTGAGCATTACTCGGTGGCAGAGCGGATCAAGGCGCTACCAAAACTCCTGCCGGCATTGTCACTAATGCTTATTGTTTTGGGTAGTATTTACGGAGGCTATGCAACGCCAACAGAGGCCGCGGCTATTGGTTTGGCTTGGGTATTCGTTATTGCCTTATTTCGCGGACGCTTAAGTGCAATGATTCTGAAAGAAAGTTTGGGTCAAAGCGTTTCGCTGAGCGGCAACATCTTTTTGTTATTCTTAGGAGGCGTATTCTTTAGCCGCTTCATGGCGCAGACTGACGTGACTCAGCTCTTGATAGAGTCCATCGCCGGTTGGGGTGATTCATCTTTCTTGATAATGTTAGCTCTATTGCTCTTGTATCTGGTGCTCGGGGCTGTATTAGACACCTTTGGGATGATTATCCTCACCTTGCCTTTTGTCTTCCCTTTGGTGACCTCTTTAGGATATGACCCGGTCTGGTTTGGTATTTTTATCGTTATGATGATTGAGCTATCGCTGATTACGCCGCCAATAGGTATCAATGTATTTGTAATGCAGCGCGTTGCTCCGGATATACCCTTAACAACTGTATTTAAGGGTGCCTTACCATTCGTAGTAATAAGCTTGGTTATGGTACTACTACTGCTGATCTTCCCTGAAATAGCTTTGTGGTTGCCCGGGCAAATGAAAGATTAGAGTTTCTCTACTCTTGGTGTCCTCTGTGGTTTAAGCCTTTCCCTGCGTATCGTGCTTGTTATAAGCCTCTACAATTCGTTGAACAATAGGGTGTCTGACAACATCAGATGGGCGGAAGTGGATGCTGCTGATGCCTTTTACGCCATTTAAAACGCGCTGAGCCTGAGCTAAGCCCGACATCGCGTGTTTAGGTAGGTCGGTTTGGGTTAGGTCGCCCGTAATAACGGCTGTTGAGCCAAAACCAATTCGGGTCAGAAACATCTTCATTTGTTCGGGTGTGGTGTTCTGGCTTTCGTCCAAAATAATAAAAGCATTATTAAGTGTTCGGCCGCGCATAAAGGCGAGTGGTGCGACTTCTATGATGTTCTTATCCATGAGCTTGGCGACTTGGTCGAAGCCTAGCATTTCATATAGCGCGTCATAGAGAGGGCGCAAGTAAGGGTCAACTTTCTGAGCCAGGTCGCCAGGCAGAAAGCCAAGCTTTTCTCCTGCTTCAACTGCGGGCCGAACTAGCAGAATGCGTTTAACTTCTTCGTTATTTAGCGCTTCTACAGCACAAGCAACAGCAAGGTAGGTTTTGCCAGTACCAGCAGGGCCTAAGCCAAAATTAATATCATGCTGCTTAATGTTAGCAACATATTGGCACTGGTTCTCGCCGCGAGGTTTAACTTGGCTTCGAGGTGTTTTGATTAGTCGAGCTTCTTCTGATAGCTCGCTCGAAATAGCATCAACGCCAAACTCCTGAACAAAGAGGTGAACCATTTCAAGGCTAATGCTCGAATTATCCTCGGTCTCTCGATATAGGTGTCTGATTATCTCTAGCGCCGCCTGGGATGCTTCAGCTTTTTCGCCACGTATTTTGAAAACAGCGCCCCGATAGCTGATCTTAACATCTAGACGCATCTCTAGGTGTTTGATGTTTTCATCAAATTGGCCGCACAAACAGGCGAGGCGGTCATTATCAAAAGGCGTCAGTGCAACTTCTTTGATGGTGATGGAGCCAGTGCTCGTTGTTTTGACTTTATCGTCAGGCTGCTTGTCTTGCCGTCTGGCTAACTTTTCTTTTTTAGTAGTCTTGCTCATCGACTCTTTCACCACGTAATGAATTTGCGTAAGCATCGGTAATCTTCACGTCGATAAAGCGCCCGATCAAGGCACTATCTGAGCGGTCTTGCTTCGCTTTGAAGTTCACAACACGGTTATTTTCGGTTCGGCCTTGTAGCTCCCCGGGGTCTTTCTTAGAAAAACCTGTGACCAGAATTCGTTCGGTATTACCGACCATTTTTCGGCTAATATCTTGAGCTTGTTGAAGAATGCGCTGTTGTAATATCTGCAGTCGTTGCTTTTTAACTTCTTCGCTTGTTTCATCAGGTAAATCTGCTGCTGGTGTACCCGGGCGCGCGCTATAGATAAAACTAAAAGATGCGTCAAAGCCCACATCATTGATCAGCTTCATGGTGTCTTCAAAGTCTTTTTCGGTTTCGCCAGGGAAGCCAATGATAAAGTCTGAAGAGATACTAATATCAGGGCGGTGCTTACGTATACGACGAATTTTAGATTTGTACTCTAATGCCATGTGGCCGCGCTTCATCGCATTCAATATTCTGTCTGAGCCGCTTTGAACAGGTAGGTGAAGGTGGCTTACCAGCTCAGGAGTATCGGCATAAACGTCGATAAGTGAGTCACTGAACTCAACCGGATGCGACGTTGTAAAACGAATTCGGTCAATGCCTTCAATGGCTGCGGTTAGTGTGATTAACTCAGCAAGATCCATCATGTCGCCATCGTGTGTTTCACCTTGGTAGGCGTTAACGTTTTGGCCGAGTAAGTTTATTTCACGCACACCTTGAGTAGCAAGGTGGGAGATTTCTGCCAGTACGTCATCAACAGGGCGGCTAACTTCCTCACCTCGCGTGTAAGGCACAACACAAAAAGTACAATACTTGCTACAGCCTTCCATAATTGAAACAAACGCAGAAGGGCCATTTATACCGGGAGCAGGGAGGTGGTCAAACTTTTCAACTTCAGGGAAGCTGATATCGACCACGCCTACATCAGTTGTTTTTGATGCGTCGATCATCTCTGGTAGGCGATGAAGCGTTTGTGGGCCAAAGATCACGTCTACAAAAGGCGCGCGAGAACGAATCGCCTCACCTTCCTGACTGGCAACGCAACCACCAACGCCGATAGTTAGTTCAGGGTTGCTTTCCTTAAGTTTCTTCCAGCGACCAAGCTGGTGAAAGACCTTTTCCTGTGCTTTTTCACGAATAGAGCAGGTATTAAGAAGAATGATGTCAGCATCACTCTCGTTCTCGGTTAACTCAACTTTATGACTGTCTTGCAGTAAGTCTGTCATGCGAGATGAGTCGTACTCGTTCATCTGGCAGCCGTGAGTTTTAATAAAAAGCTTCTTGGTCGTGTTGTCGGTCATCTAAATATCAATCGCTTGCGAAAAGAGTTGCTTAAAAAATAGGCGGCAGATTATACATCTAAGCAGGCAGTGGGTGTAGTTTTTTCTGTCGCTAAAGACTGCCCTTAAAGATCAAAACACAAAAGACGGTTCACCACCGAGGGCACAGAGAGGCCTGCGGCCTACACAGAGAAAAGATGAAAACAGAGAAAAGATAAAAGCCTTTTTAGGTGTGTCTCAATCTCTTCCTCTGTGTAGCGAAGCGCCCGGTGTCCTCTGTGGTTCATCGGTTTATCCCTTAAAGATCAAAACACAAAAGACGGTTCACCACAGAGGGCACAGAGGGCACAGAGAGGCCTGCGGCCTACACAGAGAAAAGATAAAAACAGAGAAAAGATAAAGCTTTCTTTAGATGTGTCTCAATCCCTGCTTCTGTGTAGCGAAGAGCTCGGTGTCCTCTGTGGTTTAAGTTCTTTTCGCTTTTACCTTTAAGTGCAAAACCCCTATAATGCCCAGCCATAGAATCAACCACTAAAAAGTCTAATTCGTGTCTATCAAATCTAAGCTTCTCAGCACCCTTGTAATGTCCCTTTCTCTTGTTATGGCTGCCACGGTAAACGCTGCGCCATGGATTGATGTAGGTGACCTTAGGCTTCGAAATAATCTTCAGCTACTCAATGATGCAGAAGTGATCGATATCTCTTTAACGACCTGGCCTCTTATGTGGGCAGATGTAAAAAATGCACTAGCAGAAGCTGATCATTCGAAGCTCAATTCAGCACAAAAAACTGCGATTAGAGAATTGCGCTTTGAGCTACGTAAGCAGACTAAGTCCGGTATTAAAAAAAGTCTTGAAGTGACAGCGGGTAGCGCTAGACCACTATTAAGAGATTTTGGTTCTTTCCAGCAAGAAAAAGGAGAGATCCATAAAACAATGGAGGGTGATAGTGAAAGCTTTGCCTTCAGGCTTCAAGCTAATGTCATGACAGATCCTGGTGATGATGACGTCCAGACAGACTTTTATGGCTCCTATTTGGCTGGCGTGCTGGGCGGTCGTGATGGCAACTGGGTATTGGGTGTTGGCGCAGTCGATCAATGGTGGGGCGCGGGTTCTCAGTCGAGTTTGATCCTGACAAATAATGCCGAGCCGGTGCCGAGTGTGTTCTTGAGAACCAAGCAGGGGCAAACCTTTGAAACACCATTGCTTTCTTGGTTAGGAGAGTGGCAATTTGTATCTTATATTGGTCAGCTAGAAAGTAAGCGTACAATACCTGAGGCAAAACTTACTGGCATGCGTTTTACCTTTAGGCCGTTGAAAGGTCTTGAATTTGGTATGTCCCGTGCGATGCAGTGGGGTGGAGAAGGGCGTGATGAAGACTTGTCTACCTTCTGGAAGTCGCTTACTTCGCAGGGTGAAAATACAGCCAAGCAAGCGGGGAATCAGTTGGCTGGCTTCGATGTACGTTATGGCTTTGCATTGACTGATACGCTGGGTGCGGCCTTCCACGCACAAACAATTGGTGAAGACGAAGCGGGCTATATGCCTTCGCGACGCACCCATCAAGCGGGTGTTCAACTTTCCCAAACGCTAGAAGATAGTGCTTTCCTAAAGTACGAGTTGGAATACGCAAATACCATTGCGGATGGTTTTGAGACGGTATTTTATAATACCACCTATGAACATAGTCTTTATGAAAGTGGCTATCGCTATCATGGGCGTACGCTTGGTGCTAGTTTTGATAATGACTCAGAGGTTTTGTCCTTCGGAATGAGTCTTCAAAATGGTGGTGGCTCACTTTGGAGTGCGCGTGCCAGCTATTTACAGTTAAATGAAGATGGTGGCGTCAGAGGAAATGGGGTTGCTCTGAGTGCTCAATCACTTTATATGGCGGAATTATATCACCAGTGTTTCATCTTTGATGGCCGTTTCAAAGCAGGGCTGACTTACCTAAGTAAAGATGTTGATACAGCGTTTACGTATGTAGAGCGCTTAGCTGCTTCGGTCTCTTGGGAGTATCGATACTAGGGCTTGTGAAGTGTAAAAGCAGGCCTGTCATGCTATTATTCGCTTAGTCTAACGACAAGGCTTTTACCAATGATTATCAAGGAGGATAAGAGAATGGATAAAACAAAAGTGGACGATATGCTAATTCAAATGATACAGCCCAAGCTCGAAGAGATTGAAACCCGCTTCTCAAACGGTGAGGGTCTAAGTAGTGAAGATATCAATACACTGCTGCTTAAGTCGCAATATAATCATATCAATCATTTAGATGAAAAATTAAATGAAGTGACCGATAGTGTGGCAAGCCTTAAAGGTGAATTTGCTGGCTTGAAAGGTGAATTTGCTGGCTTGAAAGGTGAGTTTTCTGATTTGAAAGGTTACTTTACAGGCCTAAGAGGCGAGTTTGTCGGCCTGAAAGGCGAATTCAAGTTGTTGGAACAAAAGGTAAACAAAGGCTTCGAACTCATGGGAGCTAGAATGGACGCTTTTGAAAAACGAATTGAATTGAAGATATCTGAAGCGATAAACAAGAATATGCGCTGGAGCATAGGCTTGATAGCGTTAATCGTTACTGTTCTCAAGCTAGCGGATACCTTTGCCGGAAACTGAATAATTAACATTACCGCCCCTGTCTCAAACAACCCTGAGCAACTCTAAATAGAAAGGATATAAGTGTCGTGACAAGTTATGAAAATGTAAAACAGCAGCTAACAGGCAGCCCCAAAACCTGGTTGGTAACGGGTGTTGCCGGTTTTATCGGTTCTAACCTACTAGAAACACTGCTAAAACTAAACCAAAAAGTTGTAGGTTTGGATAACTTCGCCACAGGGCATCAATACAATTTAGATGAAGTTCAAGGCTTGGTAACGCCTGAACAGTGGCAGAACTTCTCATTTATCGAAGGTGATATCAGAGATTATGAAACCTGCCAGAAGGCGGTTTCAGGTGCTGACTATGTTTTACACCAAGCAGCGCTTGGCTCCGTTCCTCGTTCTATCGCAGACCCGGTTACCACGAATGCAGCGAATATCACTGGCTTCCTCAATATGCTCCAGGCTGCAAAAGAAGAGCAGGTAAAAAGCTTCACCTACGCGGCCAGTAGTTCAACCTATGGTGACCACCCTGCGTTGCCAAAAGTAGAAGAAAATATCGGCAACCCGCTTTCACCTTATGCGGTAACCAAATACGTAAACGAATTATATGCCAGTGTATATGCCAGAACCTATGACTTCAAAACGATTGGTTTGCGTTATTTCAATGTGTTCGGCAAGCGACAAGACCCTAATGGCGCCTATGCAGCGGTTATTCCAAAGTGGACCTCTTCAATGATTGAAGGCGAAGATGTATTCGTTAACGGCGATGGCGAAACAAGTCGAGACTTTTGCTATATCGATAACACTGTGCAAATGAATATTCTTGCGGCCACTGCACCTGACGAAGCTAAAGATGAAGTGTACAACGTCGCACTGGGTGATCGTACAACCTTGAATGACTTGTATGTATCTATACAAAAAGCACTAGCTGAGAATGATGTTGATGTTTCGAAAGAGCCAATTTACAGAGACTTCCGAGCTGGTGACGTAAGGCACTCGCAAGCCGATACAAGCAAAGCTAAGGCAAAGCTTGGTTATGCGCCAGAGTATCGAATTCTAGAAGGTATTTCCGAAGCGATGCCATGGTATATTGAATTCCTAAGTTCAAAATCCTAAAAGACGACTCACCACCGAGAACACAGAGCGGCCTGCGGCCTACACCGAGAAAAGATTAAAGCTTTTTTTAGATGTGTCTCAACTTCTTCCTCTGTGCAGCGAAGCGCCCGGTGTCCTCTGTGGTTCAAATGTTTACCCCTTAAAGATCAAAACACAAAAGACGGTTCACCACCGAGAACACAGAGCGGCCTGCGGCCTACACCGAGTAAAGATTAAGGCTTTCTTTAGATGTGGCTCTATCCTGTCCTCTGTG
>NZ_LWFE01001062.1:0-6260 GCF_001635675.1 Oleiphilus sp. HI0061
ACGGCATCGCTCCTGTAATCACCCTTGTAGGTGACTCAACCATTGATCATGTTAATGGCCAGTTATTCACTGACCCTGGTACGATAGGATCAGACAACCTTGACGGAGATATTAGCCTCAACATTACAACAGGCGGCTTTGTCGATATTAATACCGATGGCACCTACGTCTTGAGCTATGACCTTGTCGACGCTGCTGGGAATGCCGCTATAACCGTGCAAAGAACCATTAATGTTGTCACCCCTGCTGCAATATTTGTCGAGGCCGAAACGGGCACAATCGGTGATGGGCCAGATGTAGAAAGTTATGGCTCAGGCTTTACCGGCTCAGGTTATATCAATATAAGCTTGGCACAGGATGGAGATTACATTGAGTTCTCGGATATTCAGGCGTTCGCCATCCCTTACAACCTAACAATCCGATACGCTTCATCAAATGATAGCTCTTCTTTCGATATCCTTGTGAACGGTAGCGCCGCTGGTAGCATCGCTCTTTCTGCGACTGGTGATAACGCTCTCTATTTGGATTCAGCTGCTTTGCCTGTCACGCTAGTATCGGGCGCTAACACCTTGCGATTCAATATACTTGTCGATCCAACCGATAAACGAATCGACTCGTTTACTCTAACGCCGCAATAGAATGGAGATTAAAGCTTAAGGTGAAACTATGTTGAATCGATTTATTTACGCTGCTTGTCTACCAATATTATTAAGTGCCTGTGATGGCGGTAGCAAGCAATCGAGCACTGAACCAGCGGATATCAGAACAGGCAGTTTTATTGATAGCCCGGTATCAGGCCTATATTATGAAACAGAAACACAGTCAGGCATGACGAATGAGCGTGGTGAGTTTTCTTATAGCGATGGCGAACAGGTTAAGTTCTCTATTGGTGGAATCTATCTAGGTACATCAGAAGCACAGGAACTTATCACGCCTTTTGATCTATCCGGTTCCGCCCCGCTAAACAGTGAAAAAAGTATCATTACAAGTCTGCAAAGCACCGACATATCCAGCTTTGACCGCGTCATCAACATAGCGACACTCCTTCAGGCACTCGACCAGGACGGCGAGCCTGAGAACGGCATAGACCTTGGAAACGCTCACACAGAATTAGAGCTTTCAACAATCAATTTCTATGTAAAGGCCTCCCAGTTTACCGAGCAAGTCGATTTTAAAGGCGTTCTATCGCAACTCAATATCGAAAGCCACAGAACCTTCACTCAAGCAGCCCAACATCTTTATGAAAACCTCGATATCAGTATCGAATCAAACCTTAACTCTGCAGTTTTATCGAATGAAGGTAAGTTAGATAAAACCCTCGTTCAGTATTCATACAGCCAAGAGCGGCTTCTAACAAGCCAGGAAACAGACTTCAATAACGATGGAACTGTCGACAAAACCATTCACTACAGCTATGACAGTCAAAACCGTTTAACGCAAACATCTGATAGCGCGTCAAATACAGTTGAAACAATCAGCTATGATGATGACGGTAATATCCTGAGCAAAGAAATAGATAGACCTGAAGACGAACTCGATATATTGCAATCCTACACTTACCAAGACTCTCTACTGTCAAAACTCGAAACTGATTTGGGGAATGATGGCACAATAGATATTTTGGCAGAATATCAATATGACACCGAGGGCAATGTTATTCTGTATACAGTCAGTCGCAATAGCGAACTTGCTTCAAGCGTCTCATATACATACTCCGGAAACAGGCTTAGATCTCAATCTGAGGATAGTGATAATGACGGCGAAGCAAACTCTTCAATCAGCTATAACTATGACTTAAACGGCAATATCCTAAGCCAGCATAACATTCGATCCAACCAGGAAAACACTCAAACTTCTATAAGCCGCTTCAGCTACGACAGTAACAATCGCCCAAACCGCTACGAGCGTGATGATAACCAGGACGGCACACCAGAATATATCGAGTCATATCAATATAATAATTTGAACAAGCGGACCGAATACAAAAAAGACCTCGATGGCGATCGTGTTTGGGATTTTGTAGCCCAATATGATTACGATATCAATGGAAACCGAACACAAATGCTTGAAGATAGCGATGGCAACGGCATTGTCGACAAGGCTTGGTTTGCAGACTATCAGGCAGCATCATTTGACAACGCCTGGGACAGAATTATCGAACAACTCTGAGCTAATTAAAGATTCATAATTCCTTTTAAAAACCTGCGATAAGCAGGTTTTTTATACTCTAAAAGCAGTTAACAAGCAGCCCCTCAATTAACGACTCACCTTACAGGCATACAGAAATAAGAAGCCAGACCACACACAAAAACCACAAACACTAGAAACATAAATATTATTCATTTTTAGTTTCAACAACTTATAAAGCCACGCCACAGCAAAACAAAAACACCCAAACCCAAAAAAAGAACCATTTCACCCGACAAGCGTGCTCCATTTCAATTTTTGAAAAAAAATATCGCCGTTTGTTAAGCAGCTTCGCTCATTCATTAGACTCAGGTAAGTATTGCCGTTATATTCGCCGCCTTGGAAGCCTTACTTGAAATTCAGGCCATGGAACAGTAAGGCGACCAAGAACTTTCATACCTCATTCGTTATGGATAATAAATATGTACAAGCTAAAGCTAGCGGTCGCCTTTGCCTCTCTATTTATCTCATTGTTCTCGGGAGTTTCCTATTCGGCCCCGGGTGACCCTGGCAATATTCTAACGACACTAAGCATTAACAACATCAGTGGTGATGGTCGCACCCCTTCCACCCCCCACGGCGTCACCATGCATGACGGCTACCTTTGGGTCGTCGATTTTGGCACCGACAGAATCTACAGGGTCTATCCAGAAGATGTCTATGACGAAGAAGGAGCGCTTCAATTTTCTGCCGGTGATAGTGATTTAAACCTTCCCCTTACAGACACAGATAATCCGCCAATTAACAGTGACGGAAACCCCATCCCTACTTGCGGTGCAACACCGGCCGGTCAATACTGTGGCGGTGGCGGTTTAACCTTTGCCGAGAATTATCTTTGGAATGCCAGCCCTATTACAGACAACATTATAAAAATCGACCCTGTTGATGGAGATAACCTCGAATCCGAAAATGCACTATCAGAGCTCGAGTTTCCATCACCAACCGACATGACTTATGACGGACATAGCTTCTGGATAGTTGACTGGCAAACTAACACTATTAATAAGGTTCGCCCTGAAGATGGCGCGCTACTTCTATCATTACCCGGCCCTTCAACACTACCTTCTTATCAGTCTAACCCTTCTGTCACCAATGCTCGTCCTTTCGGTATTACCTGGGATGGTCGCGACTTGTGGGTAGCAGACCAACAAGAACAAAAGATATTTCGGGTTGACCCCACTGACGGTAGCGTGGTCGGTTTTTTTGAAACACCAGGCTCAAACCCCAAGGGCTTAAGCTGGGACGGGGAACTAATTTGGCACGCTGACCAAACAACAGGCCTAATTTACGCGATTGAAACAGGTGTCATACCTTTCGGTATCACAGGCTGTATCGAAAAGAATGGTGTAGCAATCGAAGCAGACCTACTTCTCAGCCAAACAGCACAATCGGATATAACCACAAGCACCGATGTGGATGGTTGCTTCCAGTTTACCAATTTTGTTGCTGGCTCCCCGATTCAGCTTCAAGCAAACGAGTCAGGTGTTGACCTTAAGCCGGTTATTACACTTAGTGAAACGTCACCTGGTTCAACTGATGTCACCCTCTTGGTCGGCGATACCTATGCAGAGCCTGGCTTCGTTGCGATAGACCCAGAGGACGGTGACATTAGTGTCGATGTTATCACTAGACCAAACGTCCTTGATACTCCCTCTATTATTGATACTTCCACCCCTAATAACTCCGGCATTCAAATTGAATACGATGTTGTCGACAGCCAAGGCAACAACGCGACAACAGTTATCCGAACTGTATACGTCATCGAAGAAGATACTACTGCACCAGTGATCACTCTTATTGGTGACGACCCTACTTATGTTGAACAGCTTTCGACTTATAATGAAGAAGGCGCTACCGCTATCGATAACCGTGATGGAGATATCAGCGCCAACATTATGATCAGTGGAAACGTCGATTCTGACACTGCCGGCACTTACACACTTGCTTACGATGTTACCGATGAAGCTGGCAATGTAGCCACGACCGTAACGCGCGAGGTGATCGTTCAAGATACGACTGCACCAGTAATAACACTTATCGGCGACGCAGTTGTTACACTAGAAAGAGGCGATAGCTTCTCAGATGAAGGTGCCAGCGCCGTCGACAATG
The DNA here is from genome assembly GCF_001635675.1 of Oleiphilus sp. HI0061. Lineage (NCBI taxonomy): Bacteria > Pseudomonadati > Pseudomonadota > Gammaproteobacteria > Oceanospirillales > Oleiphilaceae > Oleiphilus > Oleiphilus sp. HI0061. The sequence goes on from NZ_LWFE01001062.1 coordinate 4,297, forward strand.
TTGACGGAGATATTAGTGCAAGCATAGTAAGTTCAGGTAGCGTAATCAGCGGAAGCGTTGGCAGCTACATCATAAACTACAATGTTTCTGACACTGCTGGTAATTCAGCTATTGTTGTATCGCGTACAGTTAACGTCGTCGACAGCACCGCGCCAATCATTACCTTGTTAGGAGCTGCTCCATATAATCAAGAAATTAACACCCCATTTAATGACCCAGGCGCTACCGCAATTGATGTTCCTGGTGAAGACTTATCAAGTTCGATTGTCGTAACAGGTACGGTAAATACTTCAGTCGAGGGAACCTACACTCTTTCTTACGATGTAAGCGATGCATCGGGTAACGTTGCAACAAGCATTTTCCGAGATGTTATCGTTGCCGATTCCGGTAGCCCTATGATCACCCTACTCGGAGATAACCCTCTCACTCACGCACAAGGCTCGCCTTACACTGACCCTGGAGCAACAGCTACGGATGCGGTAGATGGTGACCTTTCCGGAAGCATTGTTGTCGGTGGCGACACGGTAGACCCTAACTTAATCGGCAGCTACCTTATAACTTACGATGTCTCAGATTCATCGGGCAACCCTGCTCCAACCGTAACCCGTACAGTCAACATAGATGACTCAACAGCCCCAGTAATTACTTTAATTGGCGATACAAACACCAATCACCAGCTTGGCACAGCCTACGTCGATGCGGGCGCTACAGCATTAGACAATATAGATGGCGATATTAGCTCAAATATTGTTGTTAGCGGTGATACCGTCGATGGAAATACTCAAGGAACTTACACAGTTATCTACAATGTCACTGATTCATCAGGAAATGCTGCAAACCCCATGGTAAGGTTTGTGACGGTAGATGATGTAACACCACCGGTAATCACCTTAGTTGGCAATAACCCAATTAATCATGAAGTGAATACAATTTACACTGACCCTGGTGCCACAGCCACAGATAATACTGACGGCGATATTTCTGCAAACATCGGTGTCAGCGGTACAGTCAATGCAACCGTAATCGGCAGTTATGTACTGAGCTACAACGTGAACGATTCCTCAGGCAACTCTGCTACTACCGTTACCCGAACAATTAACGTTCAAGATACTGGCGCACCTAGCATCACTCTCCTAGGTAGCAGCCCACTTAACCATGAACTAAATACCCCCTATACCGATGCTGGCGCGACTGCAAGCGATGCGCTGGATGGTGATATCTCAACTAACATCATCGTCGGTGGTGCTACCGTAGATTCCAGTGTTACTGGTACCTACGTGATCACCTACGATGTCAGTGACTCCAACGGCAACCCTGCCGTACAGCAAACACGTACAGTAAATGTGAACGACTTTACTGCCCCAGTCATTACGCTTAATGGTGACAGCAGCATTAATATCGCTCTAGGTAGTGTCTACAATGATGCGGATGCGAGTGCGTCGGACAATATTGATGGCGATATTTCAGCAAGCATTATTCAGAGTGGCACTGTTGATACCGGTACAATTGGTAGCTACACCCTTGTGTATAACGTGAGTGATGCGGCTGGCAACGCTGCAATCCCCGTCACACGAACAGTTAATGTTGCTGATGCGAGCGGCCCTGTTATTACGCTGATCGGAACCAACCCCATTAATCATGAGGTGAATACAATCTTCACCGACCCGGGTGCGACAGCGCTAGATAATGTCGATGGAGATGTATCTTCAAATATCGGTGTCAGTGGTACGGTCAATGCTGCAGTTGTTGGTAGCTATGTACTGAGCTACAACGTGAACGACTCATCGGGTAACCCTGCCAACACCGTTAATCGAACGGTCAATGTTCAGGATACCGGCGCTCCTAGCATCACCGTGTTAGGTAGCAGCCCACTTAACCATGAGCTAAATACCCCTTATACCGATGCTGGTGCGACTGCGAATGACGCACTTGACGGAGACCTATCTGCAGGCATTATAGTTGGC
>NZ_LWFE01001063.1:0-4264 GCF_001635675.1 Oleiphilus sp. HI0061
ACTGTGTTGACGCGTAATGGCCGTTACACCAGCAGCTTTTCTTGGGCGCTGCATCAGGTCGTAACCTTTACGGAGAGTTTCTTCATAAAGTCCGGGGTTTTCTGCATTTTGCCCGGGGATTCTAAAGTCCAGCTCGTTGTCAGAACCAAAAGGGTTATCTAGGCTGATCTTGGGTGTGGCGTCTTTGCTTGTTGTCATCGCACGGTCCGTTAGTTTGCTTGCCTGTCGTGATAGGAGTTCGTTAAATAAAGCTACTAAGTATAGGTGTATTTTAGCGCTCAAGTGTAGCGAAGTTTTGGCAATTTAATATTATGACTAAAACGAAAAAGGTTCGCTTTTGTCCTAAAAAGTGCAGCGATGATATTTGGAAATGTCTATAAAATAAAGTGCGCTTCGATACGAGAGGTAAGGTGTGATATTTAATTAAGGTGTTGAAATTAAACAGATAAGTGTTTTGTTATGATGTCTGTATAGGACAAATATATAAAATTTAAATAGACATAAACGCTTATTTGTTGGTTGAAAAGGTGCAGATAAATAGACTTAATCGCTTATTTTATCTTTTTTACGCGGTAGGTTTTCGGTGTTTCGCCTGTCCATTTTGTATAGGCGCGTGAAAAGGCTCGGGGTTCGCTGAAGTTAAGGTGCTGAGAAATTTCTGCGATAGTCAGGTTGCGCTTGGTCAGCAGCTTATTAGCGATATCGAGGCGAAGATTATCCTTGATTTGTTGATAGCTAATGCCCTCTAGGTGAAGCTTTCGGCGTAGTGTTTGTTCACTGATTCCTAATTGGCGAGAGATGACAGCGCTATTTGGAAGTTTAATTGCTTCGCTGATGTGGGTGCTCTTGGGCTCTATAAGAAGTTTGATTTGTGCTGTCAGGCTATTGTCTTCGCCGGGGATGGTAAGTAGATCTATCGGCGCGCGTGCTAGAAAGACTTTTAGGTCGCGAGTAGTTTTGATCAAAGGCTCTTCGAGATACTTCCGATGGAAGACTAAGCGGTTGAATTTGCTCTTTTGGTTAGTTTTACAGCGAAACAAGAGCTCAAATTCTTCATGATCAATGGGGGTGTAATTAATATAGGCGCCAATTAGTTTAATTGGTTTGCCAATGTACCAACTTGCAAAGCGGTGCCAAATGACGTGCCAGTACTCGATATAAAAGTGCTCGAAATCTAATTCCGGATTGTTGAACTCTGAGGTGAAATATACGTGCTCTCCTTCGACATCAAGAGAAACCTTTATTTCATTGTTGATCTGGTTATAGAAGCGAATCCCTCGATGCAATAGTTCTTCGAGGTTATGACTGTAACTGACCCATTCAGCCATGAGGGCAAAGGTTCCGAGCTTAATGGGGGTTTCAGTGAAGCCCATAAACTCGTCATTTAGGGTCTCTGCAATACTTGAATAGAGCTTGGCAACCGACTCTACCGGGAAGCGTGCTCTGGGGTTTCTGAGTTGAAGTTCGGATATTCGCGCTTGCTTTAGCAGTTGGCGAGTATCGACGCCTTTTTTTCTCGCGCCGCCTAGCGCGCTGAGGATGTAGTGAGTGCCAATGGTTGCCATGTGGTGCTAATTATCGAATCGCAAGCGGATAACAAAAAAGCCCGGTAACTACCGGGCTCTTAATTCAATGCCGAGCTGAGGCTTACAAACGCGCATCAACATCATCTTTGTCGAATAGATATTTCACATCAAAGATAACGTTATTGGTTTTGCATAGCTTACGGATTTCTGCGATACCCATTTCTTTGATCTGGTCGTGTGATACGCAAATGACTGCTGCATCGTAGTGATCTTGTTTAGGTTCGCTGATCAAGTTAAGCCCATACTCATGCTTCACCTCTTCTGCATCTGCCCAAGGGTCATAGACGTCAATATTGGCGTGGTAGCCCTGGAGCTCTGTAATAACATCAGTCACTTTGGTGTTGCGAATATCAGGGCAGTTCTCTTTAAATGTAAGCCCCATGACCAGAATGTTTGCGTCAACAACCTGAATTTTCTTCTTGGTCATAAGCTTCAATACTTTCTCGGCAACATGAGCAGACATGTTGTCGTTAATACGACGACCGGAAAGAATGATTTCTGGGTGGTAACCAATCGATTGCGCTTTATGTGTTAGGTAGTATGGGTCTACACCAATACAGTGACCGCCAACCAAGCCTGGGCGGAAGGGGAGGAAGTTCCACTTTGTGCCAGCGGCTTCGAGTACTTCCAGGGTGTCGATGCCCATTTTGTCAAAAATTAAAGAAAGCTCGTTAACGAGAGCGATGTTGACGTCACGCTGGGTGTTTTCAATAACTTTTGCGGCTTCAGCTACACGAATAGAAGCTGCTTTGTGCGTGCCGGCAACGATGATGCTTTTATAAAGGTCATCAATAAAAGTTGCCGCTTCGGGCGTTGAGCCAGAGGTAACTTTGAGAATGTTCGTGACACGGTGTTCTTTATCGCCAGGATTGATTCGTTCCGGGCTGTATCCCGCAAAGAAATCTTCATTTAGCTTCAAACCAGAGCCTTGCTCGATTAGTGGTAAACAGTCTTCTTCGGTTGCACCCGGGTAAACAGTCGACTCGTAAATAACGTAATCGCCCTTTTTGACTACTTTGCCAAGCATCTCGCTCGCTTTGATTAGCGGCGTTAGGTTTGGTGTTTTGTAGTCATCGATCGGTGTAGGAACTGTGACGATATAGACGGTAGCATTCTTGATATCATCGAGCTGGGTTGTGAAGGTGAGGTGTGTGCTCTCAGCAAGCTCTTCAGATGAGCATTCTAGTGTGCTATCAACACCTTCGCGTAACTCGTTGATGCGATCTTCTTTGATGTCAAACCCTATGGTTGGGAATTTCTTCCCAAATTCGACTGCCAGTGGCAGACCTACATAGCCCTGTCCGATAATGCAAATTTGTGTATTTGTTTCCATGGTCTCTCGATCTTTCATCAATAAATAAAAACTTTGCGCCGACTGTTTACAAATGACTTACAATGAACGCTGAAAAAAGGTGACGGATTATTGCATAATGCCGCAACTAATTCTTCAGGATAGACTGAATTCTAAGAGAATAGTAAAGGACGAAGCAGATAATTTAAAGAAATAGTCTATGATGAAAGGTGAATTCTGTATTTACGTCTTTTATCGTACAGCTGTATTATTCTCCGGCTAGGGTGTTGGTGGGGTGTTATTCTTTCGCTTAGCCGGGTTGTTTGTAGAAAATTCTCAGTTCCATTCAAGGTAATCGTTAGTGGCTCACGTACGTGTTTTAAATCATTATTTGCATAGTAAGTTTCTCGTTTTAGGGGCGGTTGAATTTTGCTTGTTGATGTTGGCGGTTGTTGCCGGTGTCGAGTTGCGAAATATGTGGGGTGCCGCGGACGAAGTAAATGTTATTCTGGAGTCACCTAAACTTCAGATGATCTCCTTTGCGGTGGTGTTGAGTGTATGCTCCCTTGCAATGGGGGTTTATACGAGTATCTATATAGAAGGCTTGACCGGGATGGCTTTGCGTACTGTTGTGAGCTATTTCTTCTTGGGTACCGCAAGCTTGACGATACTCTATTACTTGTTCCCTGTTATGTATTTAGGTCGCGGCGTTTTAGCGTTTGCGATCACCTTTTCCTTGATCTTCGTATTAGTGGTAAGGGTACTTTTTTATAAAGTCGTTGATTTGGCTCAGTTAACGCGGCGAGTTGTAATTTTTGGTGCTGGGAACACAGCTGCCAATATTATGGAGCGAATTCAAGCTAGTAAAGATGAGTCAGGGTTTCAGTTATATGGCTGTATGGCTTGTGGGCAAGGTGAGGTGGTTGTAGATTCCAGTTTATTGGTCAATGAACCTGAAGATTGGATGGCCTTTGTTAAGCAGCATAATATTAGTGAAATAGTTGTCGCGCCAGATGAGCGCCGCCGCAGTGAAGGTGGTCAGATTCCTATAGATGCACTGCTGGATTGTAAGCTCAGAGGGGTTCGTGTGACGGACCCTGTTGAGTTCATAGAGCGAGAGCTGTTGCGATTGGAAATTTCAATGCTTCGTCCTGGTTGGGCTTTGTTCTCAGATGGTTTTGTCTATTCTCAAGCACGAGATATTCTAAAGAAGTTATTTGATTTGACCGTCGCAAGCCTGATTTTATTGCTTACCTGGCCGTTTATGTTGATAACTGCCATTGCGGTTAAGCTAGAAAGTGACGGGCCAATTCTCTACAGTCAGACGCGTGTCGGGCTGAATGGAAAAGAGTTCTCTATTTATAAATTCAGAAGTATGGCTCAAGAT
>NZ_LWFE01001064.1:0-3957 GCF_001635675.1 Oleiphilus sp. HI0061
AATAACTCAATTCATTTTTTCGGCCGCTAAAAAGCTAGGCATTCAAAATATTCAGTTTACCCCGCATTTATTATTTTTATCGCTGCGGTTTCTACAATAGAAGCTAACTACTATTTTTATTTTTATTTGTATAACTAATATTGGTTATTTTTATTTTTATGCTAGTAAGAGTAGCATTAGCTGTACCAGCACTTAATAAATACTTAATAAACAGTAACTTATGATTTTCTTATACGATTTATGCTTAAAGAGAGTGGTCAAAATACTAAAATGTGACAAAAAATCAGGTAAATATGTTTCGATAGGTAACGCCTGGTAACATTTTTGGAGGAAAGTGATTTTCTTAATTACAGTAAGTGTTTCCTTATGCAACAAAATGTGAGGCAGGTCTCACTTCTAGTTGCTCTTTTTGCGAGGTATTCCTAGTCGCTGTCTACGTTCCCATAGATTCTTACGGCTGATGCCCAGGCGCTTGGCCAGTTCTGTTTCATTCATATGGTCTTGGTTTTCGAGAACAAATTGTTGGAAATAGTCTTCGATTGATAAGCTTTTGCTAGAGGAGGCTGAAGACTTTTCGGCAGATGGGAGTTGGGAAGCTGCGCTGTAAGGGGAATTAACTTGTGGTGTAATCAATCCCTTTGGAATATTGATATCATCAACTTCCGACTCAATATCTAATAATTCAGCGGTAATCATCTTGTTATCGCAAAGAATGGTTCCACGCTCAATAGCATGTTCAAGTTCACGGACATTTCCAGGCCAGTGATATTCCTGAACGGCTTTCATTGCATCCGGACTGAACTTGATATTTGCTTGGCCAAGCTTGTCACTTGCTTTGGCAAGCAAAGTATTTGCAAGACCAAGAATATCATCGCCTCGCTCTCTTAATGGGGGGAGCTTGAGCTGGACAACATTTAGACGATAGAACAAATCTTCTCGAAATTGGCCAGTACGAGAAAGTGCCTTGAGGTTTCGGTGAGTTGCGGCAATAAGCCGAACATTAACTTGTCGAGACTGGGTTGAGCCAACACGCCTGATTTCCCCTTCTTGCAGAACGCGTAATAAGCGAGCTTGGGCTTCAAGTGGTAGTTCACCTATTTCGTCCAGAAATAAGGTGCCGCCATCAGCGGCTTCGATTAGACCGTTTCGAGCGCTTACTGCCCCGGTAAATGCGCCTTTTTCGTGACCGAATAGTTCGGACTCAATTAGCGATTCAGGGATTGCGGCACAGTTGATACAAATATATTCGTGATTACGACGATTGCTTAATTTATGGATAGCTCGCGCGGCCAGCTCTTTACCACTGCCTGTTTCGCCTTGAATTAATACGGTTGCTTCAGTAGGTGCCACTTTTTTCATTAAGTGGAACACTTTCTTCATGGCTTGGCATTGGCCGAAAATTAGTTGACCGATCTGCTTATCTGCATCGTCATCTTCATTGCTGGTCGCGCTCGCTAGAATGGGAGAGGGAGTTTGCTTCAGTATGCTGTTGACGATGTCAATCAGGTCTTTATGGTCAAAGGGTTTGGCGAGGTAATCAGCCGCACCAAGTTTCATAGCGTCGACAGCGGAGCGTAAACTGGCTTGCCCCGTAGTGACCAAAACAGGTACGCCCTGAGCTAATTTTATAATATCTGTCCCGGGCTGGTTGGGCAGGTGGATATCCGAAATGATTAAATCAAAAGAGGGTAGCGCATAAGTTTCAGCGGCCTCGTTGACTGATGATGCGACATCAACCTGGTGTAAAGCATCTTCTAGAAAATTTTGTAAACCCGCGCGGTGATCAATGTCATCTTCAATGATTAATATTCGGCGCATGTAGCCCTGCTTAAATTAGGTTTAGTTGCTTTATTGTGTGGTCGAAGAATCATAACTTATTTTGACTTCATACCAAAGCTGGCACGCGAAAACTCAATATGGAGATGGAAGCTCTTTAACTCGTGAGAGAACTTTAGGGTTCCAGTGTTCAATGGCAGTTTCTAGCATTTGAGGGATAGATAAGCATTTTGATGATATCTCAATCCCCAACAGCCTAAAGATACAGCTCAAATTCTCTTTGGCTTGGAGAGAAGAGACGGCCTTCGCGTGGTTTTGTTTACTCAGCTTCTGACCTTTAGCAGATAGTACCGGGAAATGAGAGAATTCGGGAGGCTTATAGTCAAGCGCTTGATAGAGTGCCAATTGCATGGGAGTAGAGAAGAGTAGGTCGTAGCCTCTTACGACATGTGTAATATTCTGTCGGTGATCATCATTAACCACAGCTAGTTGATAAGCATAAAAGCTTTCTTTACGCTTAAGAACAAAATCATCATCTAGTTTATACGAGTGTTCACCTTGCATGCCGTCATGCCAATAATATAGTTCTTCGGTATTCCTAAACTTCTGAGCACAGTTTTGCTTATCGACAGACTGGCGTAGGCAAGCTTCATTGTGTCGACCACCGTTTGTAGCCAAGTATTTTCGACTACAGGGGCAATAGAAAATTGCTTTTCTTAAGTCCAGTTTTGTTAACAAGCTTTCGTATTCAGCACTATGTGCTGATTGAAAAACTATTGGTTCATCCGAGAATAAATGGTGGGCTTCAAGTGTCTCGATAATTTGCTGGCTAGCGCCGGGTGCTTCACGTAAGGGGTCAATATCTTCAATTCTTACAAGCCAGGTACCCGAATTTCTCCTTGCCTCTAAATAGGAAACCAAGGCAGCGAAGAGTGAACCAAAGTGTAAAGGGCCGGTAGGGGACGGAGCAAAGCGACCGCGATATGAGCTCATAGATCTAAGGATATTGGGTAGGAGTAGCTCCCACCCAATCTATCAGGATTAAATTCCTGTTTGGCGCTCTTTAATTTCAGCGAGCGTTTTACAGTCGATGCATAGGGTTGCAGTAGGTCGTGCTTCAAGCCGACGAATACCGATCTCTACACCGCAAGAATCGCAAAAGCCATAGTCATCATCTTCGATGCGGTCTAAGGTTTTATCGATCTTCTTGATTAGCTTGCGCTCACGATCACGTGTTCGAAGCTCAAGACTGAACTCCTCTTCTTGTGTCGCTCGGTCACTTGGATCTGCATAGTTAGAAGCGTCTTCTTTCATATAATGCACAGTACGATCTACTTCTTCCATTAGCTCAAGCTTCCAAGCTAAAAGGATTTGGCGAAAGTGCTCGCCCTGTTCATCGTTCATGTACTCCTCACCGTCTTTTTCGACGTAAGGGGTGAAATTCGTCATTTCTTGGGATTTTTGTTGGTTTTCCGGCATAACATTCTTCTCATTGTTACTTACTGATTGCTTCTCGTTGGCAAGCCGGGACAACGAGATTCCATTTAGCATATTAAAAAGCTAAGCCCACAAAAATTAGCAGAAACAATCAAATTAAGCCAATTTTTCTTATACGAATGTAGAATTGGCAACATATTCTTTGTATAAAAAGATCATGATCGGCAGCTGAAGCAGGAAATAAAAGACAAGTGAGTGATTCGAGCTATACTGAAGTTCTAAGCGAAGGTTTTGATCTCTAAGACGAGACAAAGCTGAAAAGCAAATTCAAATTTTGCAGGATGAACGAATGTCCCAAAAAAGTATTATGCTCGTTGATGATAGTCGCATATCGCGCCTGATGCTGAAAGCTATTATCAGTGCGCACTATCCAGATTGGAGTGTGACTGAAGCTGAAGATGCCCGAAAGGCACTGAAGCTATGTCAGAGTGGTCAGTTTGATTTTATTACTTTAGATATGAATATGCCGGGAGTTGATGGCCTGACGATATCGCCGGAACTTCAAGAAGCGTGCCCAAGCGCGAAAATCGCTTTATTAACAGCGAATTTTCAGGAGCGAGTCCAGGAGCAAGCTGCAGAGCAGGGCCTTAGCTTCATTCCAAAGCCGATTACTGAGGATAAAATAATCGATTATCTTAAGAAATGTTTGGGCGGTGCCTAGTTCGGACTAGCAATTTGCTAAAA
>NZ_LWFE01001065.1:0-4897 GCF_001635675.1 Oleiphilus sp. HI0061
GCTTGAGGCTATGTCCGACGCGTTGGCAGGGCGAAAACTTTGTGTGGCTCGAGAACTAACCAAGCGATATGAGACGATTAAGTACGGTGAGGTGTCTGAAGTTCTGGCTTGGATGAAGGCTGACGAAGATCAAACTAGAGGAGAGTTTGTGTTGGTGCTTGAAGGTTCACAGGAAGAGCCTCTGAGTGTGAGTGATGAGCAAAAGCTCAAGCTTCTAGCGCGTTTGCTTCTAGAGCTGCCGCCAAAAAAGGCAAGTGCTGTCGTGGCGGATGTTGTGGGCGGAAGTAAAAAGGAAATATACAACCTGGCTTTAAGTTTGAAAGAGAAGTGATTGTAAAACCGACGACCGGTTTGCAATTTTGAAGGAATGATGTGATTCGATGTGCTTAGTAGATTGCGAAGGTATTCTTAATCGTGCAAAATATAAGCAAATAATTATCTAACGGATGTAGAGTCATAATGGATAGACTGTTCCGAAATATTTTTCTCCCAGTATCATTTTTGGGCTTGGCGACGGCTTTTCCTGTGCATGCTTTTGAGTTGCTTTCAGAAGGAGCGATGGGGACGGTTTCGGCTGTGTCAGCAAACTCGGCTGAAGATATTGTTAATATAGCTGGTCCTACAGCCGCGGGCTTGACGGTTGATGACGATTATGAAGTGCTGCCTTTTCAGACCGATATCACAATTGAGGATGCTAACCCAGATGAGGTGACTGACGTGCTTGAGTTTGCTTTGACTCAAGAGGTTGAGTCGTGGGCAAGTAATCTCACTATTCAAGACTCTCTAGTTGGAGCTGATACCTCCGCTGATGTGAGTTATGTGGATGAGCTTCCGCCTTCGTCTTTTGAAGATGCTGTTTTCCTTGTTCGAGATGATGAGTTTGATAGCATTGTTTTCGATTCCGATAGTGATCAAGAAGACAATACTAGCTACGAGTTAAGTCGTATAGAGCAAACTGTAACTGTCTTGGAGCAAAACCTGGGCTCGATTCGTTATATCGTTGAGAGGCAGGTAGACTTTGTAGCCACAATTGCTCCTCCGGATCGCGAGGGGCAGGAAGCGTCAATCGGCAGTGGCTATATCTCTGATCTAACGAGTATTAGTAATGTTCGCATTGCTACGGTTCGAGATTAGTTATATTTATCTATTCTTTTCTTGAATTATCTGTATTTCCGTAATACTGTTATTCCTGAGTTTGCCAGGCAATCGCTGCTTAGCTGAGTTTTCAGCATGAGGAGAGGAAAGTCCGGGCTCCACAGAGCAGAGTGCCAGGTAACCCCTGGGGGGCGAAAGCCTACGGAAAGTGCAGCAGAAAGTGAACCGCCTAAGTTCTAGCCTTGGCTAGGAACGGTAAGGGTGAAAAGGTGCGGTAAGAGCGCACCGCATGACTGGCAACAGTTCATGGCGATGGTAAACCCCTCTCGGAGCAAAACCAAATAGGAATTCGTTGGCGTGGCTCGCGCTGAATTCGGGTAGGTTGCTTGAACTAAATGGTGACGTTTAGTCTAGATGAATGATTGTCCACGACAGAACCCGGCTTATCGGCAAACTCTTTACTTTTCCTAGTTAAAAAAATCCCCATTTCTTGTCTTTTAATAAGAAAAAAATCTTACTCTTAAAGTGGTTTCTTAAGTTTTCACGCTATCTTTTTGTTGTTAAAAGATAAGAGTCTCTCTGTGCCTTCCGATTTTGCCTATATCTCTCTAAGTTATTGTGTTTTTTGAGTATTTTTCCCTTTGGCTACCCGTCTATTTTGCTTGATTTGTGGAGTTCTAGTTCCTATAGTGGGTAAAAGTAGAAAAAAGTGGTTAATTTTGGGTATTTTTCAGTTTTTTGTGGGTTTCGAGGCGTAATTTTGTTTTTAGGTAGTCACGCAATCAATATGGATGCTAAAGGTCGCATGGCGATTCCGACTAAGATTCGGGAATCGTTGGCGTCTTTTTGTGATGGCCGTATTGTTGTGACTGCGCATACTGAGGAGCGCTGCTTGCTCGTCTACCCAGAAGATCAATGGAAAGAGATATTGCCTCAAATTGAAAGCCTGCCAAGTTTCAACAAGATTGCGCGACGCACTCAGCGTTTGTTGATTGGTTATGCGACGCCTTTGGAAATGGATGGGAATGGGCGAATTCTTGTGCCGCCAACACTTAGAGAGTATGCAAATCTCGAGAAGAAGTTGATGTTGGTGGGTCAAGGAAAGAAGTTTGAGCTTTGGAGTGAAGACAGTTGGTTTAATTGGTTAGATGAAGCAGATCAGGATGATGATATTCCTGAGCAAATGCTGAATTTGTCTCTGTAATGTATATGTTGATTGAATTGGACACATTGGTATGAGTTGTGAGCAACATATGCACGAGACGGTGCTATTACAAGAAGCAGTTGACTTATTGGTGACGAATTCTTCAGGTGCCTATGTTGATGCAACCTTTGGTCGTGGTGGGCATAGCTCAAAAATACTAGAAGCTTTGGATAAAGATGGCTCGTTGATCGCTATTGACAAAGATTTGGAAGCAATATCTGCGGCACAGAGTCGATTTGTTGATGAAGAGCGATTTTCGATTGTGCACGGCTCCTTCGCAGATATTCGTGAGCATTTGAGAGTTTGTGGGCAAGAGAAAGTTTCGGGCGTGTTAGCGGATTTGGGTGTGTCATCTCCGCAGCTTGATAATGCTGAGAGAGGCTTCAGTTTTATGAATGATGGTCCGCTAGATATGCGGATGGATACCACGCGCGGAGTGAGTGCCGCACAGTGGATCAAAGAGGTCGATGAGAAAGAGATGGTTCAGGTATTTTTCGATTATGGCGAAGAAAAGTTTGCTAGGAAAATAGCTAGAGGTATCAAAGAGGCATTGCTGGGTCAGGAAATTGATACGACTGCAAAACTGTCGAAAATAGTGAAGGACGCGAACCCGTCTTGGGAAAAACATAAGCACCCGGCGACCAGGGTGTTTCAGGCTATTCGAATTAAAGTTAATGATGAATTGAGTGATTTAGAGCGATTGCTGGACGAAGCAAGTGAGAGTTTAGCAGTCGGTGGCCGTTTAGTTGTTATTAGCTTTCATTCACTCGAAGATCGTATTGTTAAGCGCTTTATGCGTGAAAAAGCAAAAGGTGATGCGCCTCCGCCGGGGGTGCCCGTTTTTGAAAAAGATATTGTTCGAGGCTTTAAGCTAGTTGGAAAGGCGATTAAACCGAGTAAAGCAGAAATAGAAAATAACGTTCGGGCGCGTAGCGCTGTAATGCGAGTGTTGGAGAGAGTTTCTGATGAATAGGCTTATGTTGTTAATGTCTAGATTGACGTCGGTAGTTCGCCACGGTGAACGCGGCGTTGAGGCGGTGCGGGAAAACTCTTCAGAGATGACGGTGATGGAGCGAATGGCTTTGGCCCTAGATGGCTTGCTTCATTTGTTAAGGCAGGTTTCCTTTAAAGGTTTTGTGGTGACCGGCATGTTGTTACTGATAATCGTCTTGTCAGCAATTGGTGTTGTGTACTCTTCTCACTTGAGTCGGCAGCTATTTGCAGAGCAAGCAATTTTGCTAGAAAAAAATGATCAGCTTCAGCTCGAGTGGGCGCAATTGTTATTAGAACAAAGTGCATGGAGCTCGCCTAATAGAATTGAGTCAGTGGCGCGCGAAAGCTTGGGTATGGAAGTGCCAGAAACTGAAAAAATCCAGTTAATTTACTAACTATAAATAAAAGAGTGCTGATTAGTGAATCGCTCAAAAGACATTTCTAAAAGCAATTTAGCCTGGCGGTATTGGTTTCTGCTGGGCTTTTTGGCTTTGTGTGGTCTCGCACTTTTTTATCGTGCGATAGACTTGCATGTTTATGAGCAGGCATTTTTAGCAGAGCAGGGTGATGCACGTACTATTCGCTTTGAAACGCTGGATGCTCATCGTGGCGTAATTATGGATCGCCATGGTGTGCCTTTGGCGGTTAGCGCTCCGGTTGAAACGGTTTATGCAGATCCTCGTTATCTGAACTTGAATGTTGCCCAAGCTAAAGCCTTGGCTGAAGCGCTTGGACAAAGCTATGAGAAACTGGCCGACAAGCTAGAGCGCAGCAAAAATAGGCACTTCATCTACCTTAAGCGAAAAATGGCGCCTCATGAAGTAAGCAAAGTGCTTGCTTTAAATTTAGATGGGATCTATAGCAAACGAGAATACAAGCGATACTATCCAGCGGGTGAAGTGGCTGCTCATGTTGTCGGTTTTACTAATATTGATAAGCACGGCCAGGAGGGGATTGAACTCTCCTATGATGACTGGCTAAGCGGCGAACCGGGAAAGCGCAGAGTCCTGAAAGACAGAAAGCAGCGAGTGATCAAAGATTTTGGTGCTGTAAAAACAGCTAGCCCAGGAAAGGATATTCGTTTGAGTCTAGATATGAGGATTCAATATCTGGCTTATCGAGAACTCAAGGCTGCCGTCGAGACTCATAAAGCGAAAGCCGGGTCGATAGTCGTACTCGACATTCACTCAGGCGATGTTTTAGCGATGGCAAATCAGCCCTCCTATAACCCAAATAATCGTAGCAATATAAATGTTGCGCATTTGAGGAATCGAGCGATCACCGATGTATTTGAACCGGGCTCGACGATGAAGTTAGCAACGATAGCCGCGGCATTAGAGACAAACAAATACACACTGAATACCCGCCTGGATACATCTCCGGGTTATTTGCGTTTAGGGCGTAAGTCAATTCGAGATCACAGAAACTACGGTGAGCTAAGTGTCCTTAATATTATTGCCAAAAGTAGTAATGTTGGAACCAGTCGTATAGCGCTGGATCTTAGTGGTGATGTCGTTTGGGATATGTTTAGCCGGCTTGGTTTTGGGCAGGGAACGGGAATTGGCTTTCCTGGAGAGAGTATAGGTTCTTTGCCAGACTCTTCGC
>NZ_LWFE01001066.1:0-8260 GCF_001635675.1 Oleiphilus sp. HI0061
TTACCTTCCTTTGGCACACGTGATGGAGCGTTTTGTAGTCGAAATGGCCTCTATATCTGTTGGCTTTCAATTATTTTTCGCCGACAAACTCGATACCTTTGTCGCTGACTTGAACCGAGCAAACCCTACCTTGTTCCTGGCGGTTCCTCGAATTTGGACAATATTCCAGACAGGTGTCTTTGCCAAGATGCCAAAACAAAAGCTCGATCGTTTGATGAAGATTCCTTTACTGTCAGGCTATATGAAAAAACGCGTATTGAAGACGCTTGGTCTGCAGGATGTACGCTATGCTGCGAGTGGCTCTGCACCACTAAGTCAAGATACGATTGCCTGGTACCAAAAGCTTGGTCTTGAACTCCTCGAAGGCTACGGCATGTCTGAAAACTTTGGTTATTCTCATATGTCCCAGCCAGGCAGAAGTTGCCTTGGTTACGTAGGTGAACCTTTACCTGGTGTTGATTGTCGAATCAGTGAGCAAGGTGAAATTCAAATCAAGAGCCCTACCCTGATGATGGGTTACTACAAGGATGAGGCGAAAACCAAGGCTGAGTTCACTGAAGATGGCTATTTGAAAACCGGGGATCGTGGTGAAATTGATGAACTTAAACGCCTTAAGATTACCGGACGAACCAAAGAAATATTTAAAACCAGTAAAGGTAAATACGTTGCGCCAGCGCCAATAGAGAATAAGATTATTGGCCATCAAGACATTGAGATGGTTTGTGTATCGGGCGCTGAGTACCCACAACCTCACGCATTGGTAGTATTAGCCGAATCATCGGCCAAAAAAACAAGCTGTGATGACTTTAAAGCAGAGCTTGCCTCTAGCTTTCAATCTTTAATCAAGGACGTAAACTCTACACTTGACCCTCATGAGCATATCAAGTTCGTGACGATTGTCAGTGATGAGTGGAGCATCGCCAGCGGGCACCTAACACCGACGATGAAGATGAAGCGAGATGTTATTGAGTCGAGTTACAAGCCTCATTTGGATGATTGGTATGAAGCACGCCAAGCGGTTGTTTGGCATTAGGGTGCACTATCGTCATCCCGGTGTGCTCTTCAGCCGGGATCCATGATACCTAGCACGGCGCATCAAGCAAAATGGATTCCCGCTTAACACACTGCGGGAATGACGCGTCTTTAAGACTACGGGAATGGCGCGTTTTTAAGACTGCAGGATTTCAGCAACTTGACCATCCGTGAAATCCCTATCACCGTTCCGAAAAGAATATATCACCGTATTCAGCTTCGGCATTCGACCCGGAGTCATCGGCATCAGTCATAATCGCAATCGCCTCAACTTCGTCATAGGATTTGCCGAGCCAGGCTTTCAGATCTTCCTGAATATTTCGTTTTTCTATATGCCACTGCCCTGCGCCGTCGCTATTATTTCGTAAGGGTATCATCAGAGTGTTGTCAGGCGCATAAGCATTGGGCCAACTTGCTGGCGCATCTTCCCGGCTCGACCAGACATAATTCAAGGCCTTGGTTTGCCAGAAAAACCAGCCATCAGAAACGACTACATAGATTCTCGCAGCATAGTCATCGCCTTGCTTCGTTTCTTCAGGCAAACTCGCTAAGGGTTTATTGACCTTCCAGCGCCAATTTAAAAAGGGAGTCTTCTGTATATTCACTTTCATTTTCTTGAACATACCCGAAGCAGAAGCTTGACTAATTGCATGCAAAACCTTCAGTTTGGGATTATCACTTTCGTCTTTCAAACGATAAGAGGTTTCATCATTGAATTCGACCGACTCCCATTCCTCCAGCCCCCATTCAGAAAACTTTCCAATTGAGACAGTATTCTCTCCCTCAGCATATGCATTAAACCCGAATAAGACGAAGATAAAATAGCTAGAGTATAAAAAGACTTTGTTCATAAATGGTTTCTTCTGCAACATAAGTTCTTAAAAGAATATTAGGGTCGCAACCTGCCCCTAATATTCTCTTAAGAACACCATGGCAGCAAAAAGTTCAAAAAACAATGGTTGACTAAACCCGATACTGTATTAATATACAGTTAAATTGATAATCGCTTGATGGAGAAGAGTCATGCCAGTCATTGCAATGTGGAAATGTGATCGGGACGGTGCCATGTTTGAAAACAAAAAAGATGCAGACGCTCACGACAAAATGCTAGAGCTTGGTGAGCAATTTACGACCTTAATTGAAAGCCAAATAGCGGGTGTAGATGAAGCTCAAGCAGAATCCTTTGGCCTCTTACTTGCCAAGCATAAGGAGCTGATTATTCAAGCATGTAAGGGCAAACCAGAAGTTCTAGAGGAATTGAGCAATCCTCAGAATGTGACTGACATTAATGAGGCCAGCGGCTCGTAGCGCCCTAGGCCTCCTTGCCACGACTAGCGGTGCGCAGTGCGCACCCTATAAGGCCCCACACTCCCTCACCACCATAACAGGGTGGTTCGTGTACACCAAATTACGGCGAACCCACTGACCTGTCATTTGCGAAATCGTGCCTAAGCCTGTTCTTCCTTAACCTTTTTCACTAAACTCTCTCCCTCGTTTCTGTACGTCTGCTCTAGCGAGCATTAATTGGTGTACGTTATTTGATTTAAAGAGAGGTTTTATAATGCGATTGGTTTCTTGGAATGTTAACGGTATTCGAGCGGTGATGAAGAAAGACTTTCTCTCCTCTCTCGAATCTATGGAAACAGATGTTCTATGCTTGCAAGAAACCAAAGCCCAGGATGATCAGGTGATGGAAGCACTTAAAGATCTTGAGGGCTATCATATCTACTGTAACTCTGCCGAGAAGAAAGGCTACTCAGGCACAGCTATTCTGACCAAACACGCACCTATTTCTGTCCAATACGATATGGGAATTGAAGAGCACGATCAGGAAGGTCGAGTGATTGCTGCTGAGTATGACGGCTTTTACTTGGTTACTGTCTACACCCCAAACTCTGGTAGTGAGCTTAAACGTTTGCCTTATCGTCAAGAGTGGGACAAAGACTTCAATGATTATTTAAAGAAACTCGAAGAAAGCAAGCCAGTTATCTTATGTGGCGACCTGAATGTTGCGCACAAAGACATCGACCTGGCCCGTCCCAAGCCCAACTACAATAAAAGTGCTGGCTACACGCAGGCAGAAATTGACGGTTTAGACCGCTACGTTGCGTCTGGTTTTATAGACACTTACCGAGAACTAAACCCTGAAACCGTCAAATATAGTTGGTGGAGCTATCGAGCCGGCGCCCGTGCGAAGAACGTAGGCTGGAGGATTGATTACTTCCTCGCCTCCCAAAGCTTGCGCGACAACATCAAAGCCGCCGATATTCTCAACGATATTATGGGTTCTGACCATTGCCCTGTTCAGATCGATCTAGCGCTTTAGACGTAAGATCCCACGAATACCAACTTCGTCACGTTGATTTATCCTTGGTCAACGTGACAAGCACTCAACTTGCCCTATACTTTTAAAGATCAACTGGAAATTACGACCTTTTCAGTCCAACTCTTTCGCCATTAGTTCAAGGTTTGTTAGTGCTCTCATCCATGTGCCCCCAGATTAGGGATTTGATAAAGCGTTCTTTTAGCTGCTGCTTGCTTATTATTGCACTCATGTCAGTGACCTGCGCTCATGCTGATAATTTATCGATAACAGACCAAACCCGCTTCATTACGCCTAACCAGAGTATTACACCCACAACAATTTACACACCAGGTAAAAGCCAAGGCATTCCGATAGGCTCAAAAATGCTCTACTTAGAGGATGAGGAGCATCGCCATAGTATTAATACAATTCTAAATAAAACACACGCATGGAAGCACATACAACGAGCCTCCCCAAACTTTGGCTTCACCAACTCAGCTTTTTGGTTTAAGTTTAGAATTGATAACCCAAGCAACAAGCCCAGCGATGTTTACCTAGAGCTAGCCATTCCTTTTCTGGATAAGGTAGAACTATATCAAGTAAATAAAGGGCAAGTTGTTGCTCAGCATGTAGTCGGTGACACCTATCCCTTTGAGCAAAGACCAATAAGCCATCAAAACTTTGTTTTACCGTATACACTGAACAAAGGAAGCAATGAGTTCGTCATGCGAATCGCTTCCGCGGGAACTATCGAAGCACCATTAATACTCTGGGACACCGAGAGTCATGCCAAATTTTCTTCTGACGACCACCTGATGCAAGGTATCTGGGCAGGCGTCATCGGCATCATGGTCATCTATAATTTATTGCTATTTTTCTCTATCAGGGAAATGAGCTATTTCTACTATGTTCTTTTCGTTTTCAGTTACTTGCTCTTTCAAATAAGCCTAAAGGGTTATGGCTTTGCCTATCTATGGCCAGAGGCTCTAGAATGGAATAGCTACGCGATATCCGTTTTTATCGGCGGTTGTAATATTACCGTTTTAGTGCTGATTATTGAGTTTTTAAAGCTCAAAGAAACCAACCCAAAAGCTTATCGCATTGCACAAGCTTTAGCAGTCGTGTCCAGCATCTCATTTGTGCTGACCTTTATCATTTCATATAGCATTACGATACGTCTAAACAGCGCTCTTGCTTTAATCAATTGCACCATGTCAATGCTACTCGGGTATATCGCTTTGTTCCGGGGACATTCTGATGCTCGCTACTACTGCCTCGCCTGGACCACAACTTTCTTGGGGATTGGTACATTAGGCGCGGTTAAATTCGGGCTCGTGACGGCCAATTTCTTTACCAATAATGCAGGGCAAATTGGTGTTCTATTTTTGGTATCCCTGCTTTCTCTTGCTCTAGCCAACCGAATAAACCGTGAAAAAGAAATGCGCATTCTCGCCCAGGAATCTGTACTTTCAAGTGAAAAGAGGCTACGAGAGTCGCAAGAGCAATTATTGGAAACACAAACCACTATCAATGCCCAGCTAGAGTCCAAAGTCCGTGAGCGGACTCAATCCATGCAACGAGCGCTCACCGAGCTTGAGCAAGCAAATAATCGCCTGGAGTTAGCCTCTACAACCGACTCCTTGACCACTCTATTCAATCGCCGGCACTTTGAATCACGCCTGCATATCGAGCTAAAAAGAGCTGAACGGCACCGCCGCGAGTTGTCTGTCATATTATGCGATTTAGATCGTTTCAAATCGATCAATGATAACTATGGGCATAAAACTGGAGACGAATGCCTCCGCCATGCCGCAGTAATTCTAAAAAACACTATCACACGTTCAGGCGATATCATCGCGCGCTACGGAGGTGAAGAATTTATTATTTTGCTTGTTGATACCTCATTGAATGAAGCTGAGCATGTTGCCAACACCCTATGCCAAGAATTTTCAAACTCTGCCTTCGAATCAAACGGCAATATTATCGAGTTTACTGCAAGTTTTGGTGTATCCAGCTTATCTCAAAAGTCCCCCAAGACTGCTGACGAGCTCGTCACGCGTGCCGATATTGCAATGTATGAAGCTAAGAATAACGGCAGAAATCAGGTAAAGCTCTGGAACAATCCGGGCGCCCCTACCACACCAGAATAAGTACGACCCAAGAACCAAGTTTATGGAAACCTCCCCGCAAAGCCAGTCTCTTTTTAATTACTATAACTTTTATCGAGTCGTTGTCAGTATTCTGCTATTTGGAATATCAATATCGCAACACAGCGTGGTACAAGAATTTCGCTCACCTCTAATATTTGAGGCGCTTACGCCAATTTATTTAGGGCTGAACCTCTTTTGGCTACTCGCATTTCGCTTTCTCATCGACGCTCACCCCAAGCAAATTTTTATTACATTACTTCTCGATATACTGCTCTTGCATGCCTTGTTCTATTTTGCCTCGGGTATCTCTGGTGGTTTGGCTAACCTGATCATTATCAGTGTCGCCGCAGGTAATATCATTATTCGAGGACGGATAGGACTTTCATTCGCTGCCTGGGCCACACTGCTTACTATTTTAATTGAGGGTGAGCGCTTCCTTAACGGCTTCAATTCACTTTCCGATGTCCCGCGGACAGGTCTGATTGGCTGCATGTACTTTGCGAGTGCCTATATACTCCAATATTTGTCGATCAAGATTTCGGAAAATGAATCTTTACTTAAACAACAAGAGCAAGATTTAAGAAAGCTGGAAAAGCTTAACCACCAGATTATCCAGAGCATGAGAACAGGTATTATCGTCTGTAGTGAGCAAGGCGAGGTTAAATTAATCAACCATGCCTGCCTGGATTTAGTCAGCCTGGCGGAAAAGCAGCCCTTACCTTCCTTGATTGCTGATAGGCTAACATTATGGAAAGAAGCACCCGGCGTACGTACAACTCCCTTTCGAGTCAGCCAGGAAAAACCTTTGGTTCAGGCAAATTTCTCTCGCTTACAAAATGAAGCAGAGTCTGACATCCTGGTTTTTTTAGATGATACTCGCAAGACTGCGCAACAAGCTCAACATATGAAACTGGCCTCTCTCGGTCGCTTAACCGCAAGTATAGCGCATGAAGTTAGAAACCCATTAGGAGCAATTAGCCACGCAACACAACTCCTGGCTGAGTCTGAAAACCTTGACCCGGCAGACCATAAGATGACGGATATCATCCAGCGTCACTCAAAGCGTGTAAATCAGATCATTGAAAACACTCTGCAACTTAGTCGTCGAACAGAGCCAGAAGTTGAAGACATCACCTTGGCCAACTGGATTGATAAAATCGTCGGCGAATATAAAGGGCACCTGCACTCATCAGACAGAATTAATATTATACTTGCAGACAAAGACGCAACAGCACGCTTTGACCCAAGCCAAATGGAGCAAGTGTTTATCAACCTGATCGACAATGGGCTTAGGCATGGCTTAAAGTCAGATTGCAGCGCACAGTTATTTATATTGCTATCCAAAACCACAAAGGATGGCCAAGCCTATATCGAAGTAATCGATCAGGGTGAAGGAGTCTCTGAAGAGAACTCCCATCATTTATTTGAACCATTCTTCACCACTGAATCTCAGGGCACAGGACTTGGTTTGTATTTATCACGAGAAATCTGCGAAGCAAACCAAGCTCATCTGGACTATATCAACCCGGCCAGTACCGAATTTCATCAGCATTGGAAGTTTGATAACCATCGACTAGACAATAAGGCTTATCAGGCTCTTAAAGACCTTAAGCTTGGTGCGTGCTTTCGAATTGTATTTGCTCACCACAAGCGAATTGTTTAACAATAGGCTTATTCTTCTTAATGCTTTCTAAGCGACAGACAAGACTCAATATATGACCAAGCAACGCGCCTTAATTATCGACGATGAACCTGATATTCGAGAGCTGTTAGAAATCACACTCATGCGTATGGGGATAGACACCTGTAGCAGTGCGACAATCATGGACGCCAAGGCCTACCTAAGTGAACAAAGCTTTGACCTTTGTCTCACCGATATGAATTTGCCTGATGGCAACGGCATTGATCTCGTGTCGTTCATACAAAAAAATCATCCCGATATGCCCGTTGCCATGATTACCGCGTACGGCAACGTCGAAACAGCCATCAGTGCCCTTAAGGCTGGTGCTTTTGATTTTATTTCAAAGCCTGTTGACCTTAATCAGCTACGAGGGCTGGTGACCAGCGCATTAGAGTTATCAAAACGTAAGGCAAACGAAAGTCCCTCTAGCACTCAACCCGAGCACATAAAAGGCAAAACAAAAGCCATTCAGAAGCTCAACAAACAGATCGATAAACTGGCACGTAGCCAAGCTCCAATTTATATTTCTGGTGAGTCAGGTAGCGGTAAAGAGCTGGTCGCTAAAATGATTCATCAAAACAGCCCTCGCGCTAGTACCGGCCGCTTTGTCCCGGTCAACTGTGGGGCTATTCCTAGTGAGCTGGTAGAGAGTGAATTCTTTGGCCACAAAAAAGGTAGCTTTAGTGGAGCAATCGAAGATAAATCCGGGCTATTTCGGGCAGCTGACGGCGGCACTCTATTTTTAGATGAAGTCGCCGACCTACCTCTTGAAATGCAGGTGAAGCTCTTACGTGCAATTCAGGAAAAGCGAATCCGGCCTGTTGGTGAACAGGAAGAGGTTCAAGTTAACGTCCGAATTCTTAGCGCCACCCATAAAGACCTGGCCAAACTCGTTGAAGATGGCAGCTTCAGGCAAGATTTGTTTTATCGAATTAATGTCATCAAACTCGATGTACCCTCGCTCAGGGAACGCAAAGAAGACGTTTCCTTACTCGCAGACTATTTCCTGGAAAAGATAGCCCGGGACTGTGGCGTCACAGACGCAAAGCTCTCCAATGCAGCACTTGAGAGCCTGTCAGAGTATAGCTTTCC